>JAYVKL010000286.1:0-5344 GCA_043768465.1 Pyrinomonadaceae bacterium | reverse complement strand
TGAGAGAAGCAAATGACATTAATGTGGAAAAACAGTTTCATAAGATTGCGAAAGACATAATTGAAGAATCAATAATTGACTTTAAAAATATAGTTGAGAAGATGAAAAATCCTGAGATGCAGGATAAAGATGTTTTTGGTCTATCAGGCAACATTGATGCTCAGAAGATAAGGACGTTAGCAAAAATGTATGGGTTTGAAAGCAAACTCAGTAATCTAAAGGAAAAAGCAGGAGCAGATTTAGTAGAAATAAGAAGTCAAAGAAATCAACTCGCGCACGGGAGAATAACTTTCGTTGAATGTGGAGCTACCAAGTCTGTTCCTCAAATGATTGATTACAAGAATAATGCAATTACATATTTAAAAGCGATTTTAGTAAACATCGAAGTTTACATTAACGAGACAAAATTCAAAAAATAGAAAGAGCGAAGAAAAAACCTCGCTCTTTACTCAAATCAAATTCAAACCAACTTTTCCGCCTTCCTAATCACATTCTCGACCGTAAAACCGTAATCGCGGAAAACGTCTTCGGCTTTGCCCGACGCGCCGAATTTGTCAACGGTCAGCGTGTCGCCGGACAGTCCGACGTATTTGTGCCAGCCCAACGAAACGCCCGCTTCGATTGCCAGTCGTGCCGTGATTTTGGCGGGCAGAACCGATTCTTTGTAGGCGGGCGGTTGCGCGTCGAAAAATTCCCAGCACGGCATCGAGACGACGCGCGTCGGCGTTCCGCTGGCATTTAATTGTTCACGCGCCTGCATTGCCAAGCCGACTTCCGAACCGGTCGCAATTATTATTAATTTCGGCTTGCTCGCGCCGTCTTTTTTGTCTTCGGCTTCGGCGAGAATATACGCGCCTTTGTGCAAGCCTTTGGCATCAGCGAATTTTACACGGTCAATGACGGCGACTTTCTGGCGCGAGAGTGAAAACGCGGTCGGCGTGGTTTTGCTGAGAAGCGCGGCTCGCCACATTTCTCTCGTTTCGTGCGCGTCGCACGGGCGGATGACGTTTAAGTTTGGAATCGCACGAAGCGCAGCGAGATGTTCGACCGATTGATGCGTCGGACCGTCTTCGCCCAAGCCGATTGAATCGTGCGTGAAAACGAAAATCGTTTGGATGTGCGAGAGCGCGGCGAGGCGAATCGCGGGGCGCATATAATCGGAAAAAGTCTGGAACGTGCCGCCGTAGGGAATCAGGCTGCCGTATAAAGCCATTCCGTTCATCTCCGAACCCATCGAATGCTCACGGATGCCGTAATGAATGTTGCGTCCTTCGTAACTTTCCGGCTCGAAACTGCCCGAATTTTTAATCGTCGTATTGTTCGACGGCGCGAGGTCTGCCGAACCGCCGAAAAGCTGCGGAATCGTGTCGGCGATGGCGTTGATGACTTCGCCCGAATAAGCGCGGGTCGCCGCCGATTCGACGTTATCGAATTTCGGCAGAGATTTTTCCCAACCGTCGGGCAATTCGTTTCGGCGCGTGTCGGCTAAAATTTTCCCCGGTTCGAGATTTTCCTTTTCGTAATTTTTAACCAGCGCGTCCCAATCTTTTTCGAGTTTCGCGCCCGATTCAACCGATTCGCGGAAGACGGCTAAGGCTTCTTTCGGAATGTAGAAATGTTTATTTTCGTCCCAGCCGAGATTGCGTTTGGTTTCTTTAACCGCTTCTGCGCCGGGCGCGTCCGAGTGCGCTTTGTTCGTTCCCTGTTTCGGCATCCCGAAGCCGATAATCGTTTTCACGCGAATCAGTTTCGGTTTGTCTTTAATGCTTTGTGCTTCCGTAATCGCGCTTTCGATGGCTTCGACATCATTGCCGTCGGCGACTTCCAAAACGTGCCAGCCCGCCGCTTCAAAGCGTTTCGTCACATCTTCATTAAACGCCAAACTCGTATTTCCCTCAATCGTAATGTTGTTGTCGTCGTAAAAATAAATCAGATTCTTGAGCTTCAAATGCCCGGCAAGCGAAGCCGATTCGTAGGAAACGCCTTCCATCAAATCGCCGTCCGAACAGATGCAGTAAATATGATGGTCAATCACGGGAAAACCTGCGCGGTTGAATTTCGCCGCCAGATGTTCCTGCGCCATCGCCATCCCGACCCCGTTGGCAAACCCTTGCCCGAGCGGTCCGGTGGTAATCTCCACGCCCGGCGTTAAGATATTTTCAGGATGTCCCGGCGTTTTTGAATGCAGTTGCCGAAAGCGTTTCAACTCCTCCAGCGGCAAATCATAACCCGTCAAATGCAGCAAACTGTAAAGCAGCATCGAACCGTGTCCGGCGGAAAGTAAAAACCTATCGCGGTTAAACCACTTCGGATTTTTCGGATTATGGCGCATAAATTTCGTCCATAAAACATACGCCGTCGGAGCCATTCCCAAAGGCAAACCCGGATGCCCCGATTCCGCCTGCTGCACGGCATCGAGCGACAAAGTGCGGATGGTGTTAATACAAAGTTGGTCTAAATCTGGTTGTGTTTTCGGTGCGCTCATAATTTTTATGTTTCAATTTCGAGATGAATTAAAGTTGCCTTTTCGATTTCGTCTAGTTTCTCCTCACTAATTCTGCCAAACCGTTTTTTCAGACGCAACTTGTCAATCGTTCTGATTTGGTTGGCTTTGGCTTTTGAATCGGCGGTCAAATTCCCCTCGCCCTTTGGCAGGAAAACTTCAAACGGATAAATTTTTCGGTGCTGGAAGTGATCGGCAAAACGGTGATCGTGGCGGCATATCGGTTATTGATGTCGTTAGAAACAATCAAAACCGGGCGAGTTTTAGCGATTTCGCTGCCGACGGTCGGATTCAAGTCCGTCAGATAAATTTCGCCCTTCAAAAGTCGGCTCATAAATTTTCAAAATCGGCGGTTTCAAATTCCTTCGCAACTTTTAAATCTTCCTTCGCCACCGCTCGATAGCCTTCCGCCAAAAGCAACGGCAGATTACGTTTTTTTTCACGATTAATTTTTTCCTTAACCGCCTCTAAAACGAAGGTTTCCCGCTCTTTCGACACCGAACCGAGCGAATTTAAAACATCATCGGGAACATTTACTTCGATTGTTTGCATAATTTGATTTTAACACGGAAAAGGTCAGACAATGTTGACGCAAAGTTAGTCCAAATCGGCTTTCGTTTTTGTTGCGGTTGTTATAATTTTTTATTTTTTGGAAATAATTTTTTAATTTCTTTTCAATCTCTGTGCCTTTAATTAAAATAAAAGGTCCTGTTTCACTCGCCAAAAGAAGTTCGACGGCAAAATCTTCGGGTTCAACCCAAAATGTCGTTCGCTCTTCTTTGTCCTCAAAAATTGCTAATATGAATTTAGTTTTGTCAATTTTTTTAAGCTCAAAATGTTTAGCGATCTCTTTTAATTTTTTGGTTTTTCTACCTTTAGATTCAGTCTTATTAAACTTCAAAACAATAAGACTTTTTGAATTTTTATTTTCTGAGATATAGGCAAATAGATTATCAAATCTCGCCTTTTCGTCGTTCCACGGTAATTTCTCAAATACATCGAATTCAATCGGAAGAATACAAATCGGGACATCTTGTTTGTTTTGAGCAAAAGCCGCAAAGCTGAAAAGCAAAAGCGTGATTAAAATTATTTGTTTCATAGCTTTTCAGTAATCATCCTGGTCGAAAAATTCATCTTCGTCTTCCTCAGAATCTTCGTCAAATTCACGCAAAAATTCGCGTCTGAAACCTTGGTCTTTTTTGAGCAGATTTGAAACGAATCTTTGCAACGCCGATTCGTGCAGATTTTCAAGGAGCGATTTTAATTTGCCGCTCGTGTCGCTGAAATTTCCGTCCCGAATCGCGTAGAAAACGGCGACTTTGTGTTTACAGACATCGCCGAAATCATACGGGCAATCGCACTCGTGTTCGATAATCGCATCGCCGTCTGTTTTAACGTAAACGCTGTATCTTTCCGTTCCGAAAACCATCGCGCTGAATTCATTTTCGCCGACTTTTTCCAGTCTTTTGACATCGCCGCCTTTGTAATAACTCAAGCCGCGCCCGACGATTTTATTTTCAACTTCGCTTTCAAAATTTTTCACGTTCATTGGCTTATTAAAAGTTCGTAAAATTTCGCGTGTCGCTGACGCGCTTTTTTATAAATCGCGTTTCGCTTTCCATTGAATTTAAACTCTCGACCTTTCGGCGTTTCGACTTTTTCGATGCTTGCTATCTCGCCGATCACCTCCAGCGCGAGCAGAACCGCGCCGCGTGAAGAGGCTTCGCGCACGTCGGGCAAACTCAGGTTGTGGGCGAGAACGTCGGCGATGATTTGCGTCCAGACGGGCGACTCGCGCAAGGCTCCGCCGGAGGCGATAATTTCGCGCACTTGGCAAATGTCGTTTAATTGATCGTAGATTTCGGCGAACCGATAAGCCACCGATTCGAGCGCGGCTTGCGCGATGTCAACCGAATCGGTTGAAGAGTGCAGTCCCAAAACCGCGCCGTGCGCCGTTTCGTGATAGCCCGTGCCGCGTTCGCCCGCGAGAAACGGCAGAAACGTGAGATTATGCGAATCGGGAACGCGCTTTCCGATTTCCGTTTCAATTTCATCGTCCGTGCCGTTCAGTTTTAGAGTGTCTTTTAACCAGCGGTAAAGTCCGCCGCCGTCCGACAACGCGCCGCCGGTAATGACGCGCTGGCGGTCAATCCGGTAACACCACAAACCGCTTGGGATTTTCGCGGGAACATCGCCTGCAAACGCGACGCGCAACGCGCCTGAAGTTCCGATCATCAGCGCGGCTTTTGATTTTGCCACACAGCCCGCGCCGATGTTATTTGCCGCGCCGTCGCCGATTGCCGCAAACCATTCGGCGTTTTTCAGACGCGCCCAACGCTTTTGATATTTGGAATTAAGGCGAAAAGTCTGCGAATCTTCCGCGACGATGCCGGGCAGATTGGCGCGGTTTATTTTCAAAAATTTAATCAGTTCCGCGTCCCAATCATTCGCCCGAACGTCAAAAATTCCCGTTGCCGAAGCCATCGAAACGGAAGTTTGAGTTTGCCCGAACAATTTCAACGCGGCAAAATCGCTGAACGAGAGCCACTTGTCGGTTCGCTCGAAAACTTTCGCGTAATCCCTGCGAAGCCAGAGCAGTTTCGCCGTCCAGAAGTTCGAATGAAATCGTGCGCCCGTTCGATTATGAATTGCTGACTCGTCAAATTTCGCCCGCCACTCCGCGACGTATTTCGCGCTTCGGGTGTCCGCCCAACCGAAAACCTTCGTCGCCGGCTTGCCGTTTTTATCAACGCCGACCAGACTGTGCCAGAATGACGAAGCGGCGACGTGCGAAATTTCGCCTTTCACCTTCGCCGACTTTTCCAGAACATCGTCAACGGC
>JAYVKL010000285.1:0-15789 GCA_043768465.1 Pyrinomonadaceae bacterium | reverse complement strand
GAGCGAACCTGGAAACTGGCGGCAGCCATTGTTAATTTGAAACGAGCAACTCGCCACCTCAAGTTTGCTACCCCAAATAGTATTTAGGAAAGATGTCTAATAAAGAACCCGCGTCGGCAAGCCCGTCCCGATTCCCGTCAAGCCGCTGCGTCCGACTCCGGCTGCCGTTTCCAGAATGATCTGCCCGATGCTTTTTTTCGCTTTATCAACTTCAATAATATCGTAGGGCTGGAGCAAAACATCTTTTTGCTCGCCCTTTTTAATCGAATTATAATTGACGGCGATAATCTCGCGGTCTTTTGAATTGGCTTTTAAGCGATAAATTTTGATGTCTTTGGTTTTCGCCTCGCGCCGCACACCGTTGACTTTGCCGATGGCTTCCATCAGCGTCGTGCCGCCTTCCTTCAAATAAATTCCCTGCGGGGCATTGACTTCGCCGATAATATAAACCGGCGCGGCCTTATCAATAATAATCAAATCGCCCGGATAAATTATCGGGTTTGCGTCCTCGCGCCCCTCGCGCAAACTGCTCAAGCTGTAAATTTTCGGGGCGACATCCAAGCCGCTGCCCAGACTCGCCTGCAAATTTTGGTCTTCAATGCTTTCGCTGCACATCGGTTTTTGCGAGCGGAAAAGCTGAATCGTGCCGCCGGCTTGATCGGTTATGCCGCCTGCCAGCGAGAGCAAATCGAGCATCCGCGCCTGCCGGCGCAAATCAAATTGCTGCGGCGTGCGGACTTCGCCGAAAATGACTGCGGGCGGACGACTTCGCCGCTGCGTGACGCGAACGCTGATTTGCGGATTCTTCAGATATTTCGATAAAATCTGCGTCACATCGGCGCGTAATTCTTTTTCCGTGCGGCATCTCGCTTGAATCGCTTTATCGAAAAACGGGATTTGCAGTCTGCCGTCTTCGTCAACCTCCGAAACAAAATCAAACTGCGTTTCGCCTAAAACCTTACCGCTGATTTCGTCGCCGACACCGACCAGATAACCGATTTCAGCTTTGGGCGGGAACGCCGGTCGCTGTCCGGGAGCCATTTGCTGCCCGAAAGCGATCTGCGCCCAACCGAACGTCAGCACACAGCCTAACCAAAATTTTAAATTCATAAAAACCTCTTTTGTGATGTATAATTTGACCGTTGCCAAGAATAACCTACAATCCCTTTTGATTCAACTTCTTACTCGAACGGTTGCTTTTGTAAATCGAATTGCCGGTAAACTCTTGACTGTTCCGACTTTGCCGGGTAACTTCAAAGTATAATTTCTATTTTCCGAAGCGCGAATGACCAATTTGCTGAAAAATCTCCGTGACCGCGAGCCTTTATGGTTTCTGCGCCGCCCGTTTCAACTCTTGGCGGACATCGCCGTTTTAGGCGGCGCATTTTTTTTGGCGTATCTCTTCCGCTTCGATTTCCAAATCAGCGAATACTATCTCGACAATGCTCTGACGCAGTTGCCGTTCGTCGTTTTTATTCAATTTGCGTCGCTGTTTCTAGTCAGCGCGTATTCGATTATCTGGCGTTACGTCAGCATCCCGGACATCAAAGCCTTTCTTAAAGCCGCACTGATTTCCGGCGTGATTCTGGTTTTAATCAGACTGTTGGTTTCGAGCGAGCAGTTTTCACGCTGGCAGGTTCCGCTTTCGATCATTTTTTATGATACGGGTTTGGCTTTCGCCGGACTTTTATCTCTGCGAATTCTGCGCCGATTCGCCTATGAAGTTTCCGAAAAGCGCACGTTTCGATTGACCAAACGCCGCGTCAAACCAAAAATAACCTTGTTCGTCGGCGCGGGCAGAGTCGGAGCCTTGGCGGTCAGAGACGTTCTCGGACGCAGCGATGCCGAACTCGATGTTCAAGGATTTATTGACGACGACCGCCGTAAAAAAGGCGGCAGCGTCAGCGGTGTTAAGGTTTTAGGAACGACCGACGATTTAGCGCGGCTCGCCGGTGAACTGAACATCGAACAGGTGGTCATCACCATTGATCAGGCGCAGGGCAAGGACATTCGCCGCATCCTGGACATCTGCCGCGAAATTCCGGTTAAAACGCAAATCGTGCCGAGCCTGCACGAAATTATTCACGGGCGCGTCCAAATCAGCCGCCTGCGGGATGTTCAAATCGAAGACCTTTTGGGACGCGAAGCCGTGCAGCTCGACGACGAAAATCTGCACGACTTTCTCACCGGAAAAGTCGTGATGGTGACGGGCGCGGGCGGCTCAATCGGTTCTGAACTCGTTCGTCAAATCACGGAATACAACCCGAAAATTCTGCTGCTGATCGAAAGAAGCGAATTCGCTTTGTTTCAAATCGAGCGCGAACTCGCCAAGAATTTCCTGAAAACGAATTTCGTTCCGCTCATCGCCGACATCAGCGACGAACCGCGAATGAACGAGATTTTCGCCGAATACGCACCGGCGGTTATTTTTCACGCCGCCGCGCACAAACACGTTCCGCTGATGGAAGCCAATCCGACCGAAGCGATAAAAAATAATGTTTTGGCGACCAGGTTAATCGGCGAACTGGCGGGCAAATTCGGAGTCGGCGATTTCGTTTTAATTTCGACCGACAAAGCCGTTAATCCAACGAGCGTGATGGGCGCGTCCAAGCGCGTGGCGGAAATCGTTTTGCAAAATTTGAACCGCGTTTATCCGACTAATTACGTCGCCGTTCGCTTCGGCAACGTCCTCGGTTCCGCCGGTTCGGTCGTCCCGATTTTCCGCGAACAAATTTTAAAGGGCGAAGCGATCACCGTCACCGACCCGGAAATGACGCGGTATTTTATGACAATTCCCGAAGCCTCCGCGCTGGTTCTGCAAGCGGGCGCAATCGGCAAAGGCGGCGAGATTTTCATTCTCGATATGGGCAAACCCGTCAAAATTCTCGCGCTCGCCGAAGATATGATTCGCCTTTCGGGACTTCAGCCCTACGAAGACATTGACATCGTTTTCACCGGCGTTCGGAAAGGTGAAAAGCTGTTTGAAGAGTTGGAGATTACGGGCGAAAGTCTTTTAAAAACGGCGCATCCGAAAATTTTCATCGGTAAAATCGCCGCTTATTCCGGCGAAGAGGTCGCCAAAATCGTCAGCCATTTTCGTCAAGCCGTCGAAGAAAATAACACGGCGAAAATTCGTCATCTGTTCAATTATTTCCTGCCTGAAGCGATGATTTCCGAAGACAAAAAAGAATCGTTCGCCGCCACAGCCGGTTCATCCGAAAATACGATCAGCGTCAGAACTTCGCCGCCCGAAACTTAACGCGCCGGATTTCTATATTTGAAATCGCATCTTCATTTGTTATTTTTTAAACGTAGTGATTTATAATCATCAAACTGTTCAAACTCAGCAGTTATTCGGAGATTTCTATGAGCGATAAAAAGCAGAGCGAATCAGCCAAACAAAAAGAGGAAAACGAAAAAACCGGCAGTTTAGCCGGAGTCGCCGGCGGCGCACTGGTCGGAGCGCAGGTCGGAACGGCTTTTATGCCGATTATCGGAACTTTTGCGGGCGCGGTGGTCGGCGGCGTTCTCGGCAGCAAAGTCGGCAAAAAATACGGCGGCGCACTGCTCGACAAATTTAATCACAAGGACGGCGCGGAAACTTCGGCGGGCGACAAAAAAGACGTTACGGCGGAACTCGAACGGCTTGCCGGTCTGCGCGAAAAAGGCGTTTTGAGCGAAGCCGAATTCAAAGCGGCAAAAGCCTCTTTGCTCGATTTATAAATTTATAATCCAAAATGCGAAACGCCGCGCAAAAGATCAATCTTTTGTGCGGCGTTTCGCGGCTCTCAATTTCAGATTGCCTCTGAAAAATTAAAGGAGCTGAACAATTCTACATTTTACATTCTGCTTTTTTCATTTTATTTAATAAAATCAAAACTTTTTATTGAATAATAACTCACCTTACGCAGAGAGATGAGTTTGATTTAGTTCCCGGAGAGTTTGAAAAGCTGACAAAAGTGCTTTGAGATAAAGTTTCGATTTCAAAGCAAAATGATTTTGCTTAGTCTTGATTTTCAATCTCTCCAGTTTGATATAGCCGCATAACGCGGCGAAAAAGTGATTGGTTTGGGTCGTCGTCGGCGTCGGCGAACGCTCCAAACTGACATTTTGTTTCAGCGATTTGTGATATTCTTCCACTTTCATTTACCTGCGTAAGGTGAGTAATAATTTAGAATGCAAAATGTAAAATTTAGAATTGCGTGATTTTGGACGAATTAAATCTTTCGATACGTTTTCAACCTAACGTCCGGCAAACTTCGTCCGAATCTTTACGGCGCGTTCCAAACCGTCGGCGTTTTCCAAAATCTTCAAACGTAAATCCTGATCCAAATTCGGATTGTCAGCCAGAAATTTATTGACGATTGCCAAAGCCTCCGCGCTTTTCTGCCCGCCGATAAACGCGGACAACCAGCCGTTGACGAAAAATATCTTGCGGCTGCGTTTCAGATTCGGCAATTCGCTCAGCGCTTTTTCCAGATATGGCAGAGTTAAATTTGATTGCTTCGACGAATTGAACGCGCCGAATGCCGATTCGATATAGCTTTCGGAGATGTCTTTATTATTCGTGAAATCGTTCCAGAATTTTGCTTTATTTTCGGCGGCGGCGACCCCGGCTTTGGCGGCGTATGCGTAGCGTTTGGCTTCGTCGGATGTTTCCGCTTTTCCAAATCCGACGAGCAGTTTCGGCGCGTCCGGGTCGCTCAAAATTAACAGTTTCGTTACGATGTCAAATTTGTCTTTTGTTTTCAATTGCAAGTCTTTTATTTGAAATTTGCCGCTCAAAACATTTTTCAGAGTTTGCTTTGCTTTTTCGGTTGAAGCGACATTTAAAAACGCCCGATAAAACGTGATTCGCTGTCCGAGCGTCGGCGCGCTCTGCATTCTATCAATCAAAACCGCTTCGAGTTTCGCGGCAAGATCGAAACCGTCTGCGGTGGCGGATGGGTTTTTGTTCGCGGCGGTCGAACTTGAACCGCCCGCTACCGCAGGCGGTTCTGGCAGATAATAATTCATCGCCGTCGAAACGCGCCCTAAAAGCGTTTGAATTGTGCTTTCGTCCGATTCGACCGCGATGTTTTTGATGACGAGTTCGACGTAATCTTTCGGGCTTAATTCGCCTTCCCTAACCGAATCCCACAACGCGCCCCACATCATCGTGCGGAGAAAATCGTCTTTTTCCGTTTGGATATTGGCGAGAACGTAAGCGCGGCTTCGCTCGTCAAGCAGAAAGATGCCGTAGCCGTAATCTTGGTAGTTTGGGAAAACGAATTGCCATTTCAAAGGATGTTGCTTAATGCCTTCAACAAAAACTCCGTCAACTTCTTTATCGCCGGTAAATTTAATATCAGCGATTTGCCTTTGACCAGATTCATTAATTACAAGCATTTTGAAAGCCATTAACCAAGAACCGCCTTCGTTGAGAATGTTTTTTTGTTTGATTTCAAAACCTAAAGATTTATACCAATCGCGCTTTGTTTCGACGCGCAAACTTTTTATTGCGTCAATCGGATATTCGCCTTCTTCGTATTCTCTAATTTCCGAAAGTTTAACGACAGGCATTCCGCGTTTTGTAACCCAACCTTTTCCCCAATTTGTTAAATCTTTCTCTTGCGAACCCTTTCCGACATTCGCAAAATCTTCTTTTTGAAAACCTTTGCTCGCCGTTTCAAACTCCTTCACCAAATCCGCCCATTCGGCGTTGGCGAATTCGTGTTTCTTCAAAAATGCGCGGACTGCCGTTTGAAATTCATCTTCACCCAGATAAAACTCGGCTTGGCGCAGAAATGACGGGGCTTTGCGATAGACGATGTTGCCGTAAGCGGATTTTGCCGCCGAGAGGTTCGGGATTTCCTGATAAATCGGCGTTGTCCCGCGCGTCGAATCGGTCAGATAGGCGGCTTGCTTGTTGCGCTCGTAAAAGATTTTCCACGCATTGTATTCAGGCATCACTTTTTCGAGCGTTTTATACGCCATAAACTCGGCGAAACCTTCCTTGAGCCACAAATCGTCAAACCATTTCATCGTTACCGTGTCGCCGAACCATTGATGCGCGGCTTCGTGAAAGATGACGTTCGCCCGCGTAATGTAATCGTTCTTCGTCGGTTCGGTCGGGAAAATAACGCGGTCTTCGCGTAGAAACGTCGCGCCCGCGTGTTCCATTCCGCCGAACGGAAATTCAGGGAGCAAAACAAGGTCGTATTTCGGAAACGGGAATTTGTAATCGAAATAGCTTTCGAGATATTTGACGGCTTCGCGGTTCAGCCGAAAAGTCTCGGCGGCGTGTAGTTTGAATTTTTCGGCTTGTGATTTGCGAACGTAGATTTTCGGAAGTGAAGAATCTACTAATTCTCCGTCTCCACCGGGCAAAATAGTAAGTCTTTTGAATGGTGAGTTTTCAACATCATCAAATAATGCAAAATCGCCCGCCGCAAACGCGAAAACGTATGTGCTGATTGGTTGCGTTTCCTTAAATTTTGTTATCGTGTGAGGTTGCCAATTCGGTTCATGAGTTTGACCGAAAACTGTCATACCGCTTGTCAATGTATTGGAAACTACTTTCCATTTGCTCGGCGCATCAATGTTTAATTGAAAGCGAGCCTTCAAATCCGGCTGGTCAAATACGGGAAACGCCGTGCTTGCGTCCGACGGGACGAACAGCGAATAGACGTATTCCGCCCCGTCTTCCTTGTCAACGTAGCGCGTTACGCCCGCGCCCGACGTTTTTATCGGCGACGCGAAGTTTATTTTGATAACATTCTCGCCTGCTTTCAAAAACCTTTGCGACACGAGCAGATGTTCCTTTAATGTTTGATAATCGAATGTTCCGCTCGCGGAGGCATTGCCCAGCGTCGTCGTATTGACCGAGACGACATCCGCAAACGATTTATCTTTATCATTTTCAAACGGCGTTGTCCGCCAATCTAAAATCAAATCATTTTTCGCCCCTTCGTCAGTCAATTTTACGCTGATCTCAATCGTTCCTTCCATCAGCGGCGCACCTTTTTCGAGCGTGATATTCAGCTTATAACGCACTTCCGAATAATTCGCCGCCCGCCATTTCGCCAGGCTCTGCGAAACGCCCGCTTCAATCGGCGGCATCGTCTGTGAAAAAATCGTCATTGCCGTCAAGATTATCGTAAAAATTAAAAGTATTGTCGCTTTCATCAATGGCTCCCGCTAAACTTCTGCGCGTTTCATTTTATTATGCCCGCCTTTGCTGTTTTAACGAAGAATTTAATCGGCAATAAGCGTGTTCCTGCCGGATGTCGAATCATTTTGATTGGAACGGCGGAAGCAGTCTGTCGAAATCTTCGCACAAACACCCGGACGGCGTGCCGAATGAGCGGGCGCGATTGCAGATGCGGTCGAAGGCTTTGCGAAAGCACCGGCGCGGCGGCAAATCAGGCTGATGAGAATGCGGTGAAGCACCGGGAATTTCTGAAGAAAGACTGGGACGGCTTCCAGAAGCGGTGACAGGATTATCTGAGGCGTTGTTGCGCTGGATCGTCTAATATTCGAGGTCTTCGGATTCCGCCTCCGCATCGTTCTTTCGACGTTTGCCGAAAAACCACGCGACGAAAATCGAGATAACGTATAAAACCATCATCGGTGCGGCGAACAGCATCATATTCGGAATGTCGGCAGTCGGCGAAGCGACGGCGGCGACAATTAGAATAACGATGGTTGCAACCTTCCAGCTTTTCAGCAAAAACCCGGCACTGACAATCCCGATTCGCGCTAAAACGTATGTAATCGCGGGCATCTGAAAGATCAAACCCATCGCCAGCATAATCAGCGTGATGAAATCGAAATAATCGGTCGCCCGCAATAATAGTTGGAAGTCGGAACCGAGTCCGAGCAGATATTTGACTGCCGGCGGAAACAAAATGTAATAAGCAAAAGCCGCGCCGATGACGAACGAGGTCGTTGAAAGGGCGACAAACGGCGTAACGTAAGAGCGTTCGTGTTTATAAAGCGCGGGCGAAATAAAACCCCAAATTTGTAACAGCAAAAACGGCATCGAAATGGCAATCGCGGCGTAAAGCGATACCGTCATATAGAGCGTGAACGGTTCGACCGCCGTCGTCACCGTCATTCTCTCGCCCGCGCTCGCCTCATCCGCGTCTATATTATTTAAATCAATCGGCAGTCGAATTCCTTTGGGAATAATAGCGTTGCTCGTGAAAACAGGCTCGTCCGTAAAAAGTCCGATTTGTCCGGTCGCATCCTTCTCCACTTTTGCCAGAACCGAGGTTCCCGCCGAAACTACGCCGACCCCCAACTTTGTGGAACGATCAAAGACATAACGCCCGGCATCGCCTTCGACCAGATTGCTTAACGGCAAAACTTTTTCATCGCCGGTTAAACCTTCGACCGGAACCTCGCGCCGGTTGGCTTCGGACAGTGCTTTGCGAATCGGTATCGAGAGAAAATTGTATATTTTATCCGACACGAACCAACAGAGCATAAACGCGATAACTATAATTATTACCGAGTTTACAAGTCGTTTTCGGAACTCGTCGAGGTGTTCCAGAAATGACATCTGTTTGCCGAGCCGCTCTTCGTTGATTGTTTCGTCGGAGTTCATTGCTTGATGCTGTTGATGAGCTTTTGAAAATTACTTTTATAACCATTCGTGCTTTTCCGTCAAATTACCGGCAGCTTTTTTCGGCAAAGCAGATTCCTTCTCCGGCAGCTTCGTTTGAAAATCCGTCTGGCTGATTTCTTTGATTTCCGGCGCGACGATTTCGTTTTTCATCGTCGCGTCGGTTCGCAAAATTGAATTTTCCGTCGTCGAAAGCGCACTCAGTTCCGGTTGAACGCGCTTTTCTCCGCTTTCAGAATCAACTTCCCGCGCCCAGGTTTCTTTGAAATCATCGGTCGTGCGGCGGAATTCATTCATCGCTTTGCCCAGCATTCGCGCCAATTCCGGCAATTTTCGCGGACCGAAAATAATTAGTGCCACCAATCCGATCAAAAGCAATTCCGACGTGCCGATTGATTCAAGTATAAATAAATAAAACATTTCCCTTAATTCTTAAAAACCGATTAAATAAATCTACTATTCGACTTCGATTAAAAAGTCTTTGAAGGCTTCGACCCTGCCGACGATTTTCGCACCTTCAATTCTTCTTACGAAAGCATCCGCTTTTTTCGCTTCCAAACTTATCAACAAACCGCCCGCCGTTTGCGGATCAAACAACGCGCTTTGCATTTCCTTAGAAACCGCGCTGTTGAATTTTACCGCATTCCCGACATAAATGCGGTTGTTCCTGTCGCCCCGCGTCAACATCTTCTGTTCGATCAAATCCATCACGTCCGGCAGCATCGGAAAGTCCTTTGATTCAATTTTCAGCGTTACTCGGCTGGCTTTTGCCAACTCGTAACCGTGTCCGAGAAACCCGAATCCGGTGACATCCGTGCAGCCGTTCGCGCCGATTTCCTGCATCGCTTTAGATGCTTCTCGTGCCGAAGTAGTCATTGTTTTTAATGCGGCGTTTTTTGCCGTTTCACTGGTTTTCTCGAATTTAATGCCCGTGCTGATAATTCCCGTCCCGATAGGTTTCGTCAAAATAAGCACATCGCCCGCTTTTGCAGTTGAGTTTTTCACGATCTTATTCGGATCAATCAATCCGGTTACTGCATAGCCGAACTTCATCTCTTGATCGTCAACCGAATGCCCGCCCAAAACCACGACATTTTCTTCGTTCAGCGTTTTTTGTCCACCGCACATTATTTCACGCAGTACCTCCCAATCGCCTTTTTGCGGATAACAGACTATCGAAAGCGCGGAGATTGGAGTGCCGCCCATCGCATAAATATCGTTTAGCGAATTGATCGCTGCGATTCGCCCGTAAATCTCCGGTTCATCGGCAATCGGTGTAAAAAAATCAACGGTCTGCACAAGTGCCGTCGAATCATTCAAGCGAAACACACCGGCATCGTCAGATGTTTCGTAACCGACCAAAACATCCGTCGAGAAATCCTGCGGTGGCATTTTGCTCAAGACTTGAGCAAGGTCGCTGGGTGCGAGTTTTGCCGCTCAACCCGCGCCGGAAACCATTTCCGTTAACCGTTTTTGACCCATAACTTCAACTACCTCAGTTGTTTACTTATTTTATCAGCAATTGGTAGATTCTGTCTAAATCCGACTCGCTATAAAATTCTATGTGTATTTTACCGCCGGTTCCTTTGCCATCCGGCAGAATCTGCACCTGGGTCCCTAAATGCCGACGAAGCTTGGTTTCCGCCGCCCTGACATTCGCGTCCACGCTTGGGTTTGCTGCTTTTCTCTCGACTGTTGCCGTATTTTCCTTGCCGATTCTTTTGACAGCCTTCTCCGTCTCTCGAACCGACAGCGACATTTCAATAATTTTCTGCGCCAAACGTCTTTGAGTTTCGGCACCTTCAGCCATCAACAACGCCCGCGCGTGTCCGGCTGTGATTTTTGCCTCTTCAATTAATCTCTGAATGTCTTCAGGCAATTTCAACAGCCTCAGAAAGGTCGTGACCACCGTTCGATTTTTGCCGACTCTTTCGGCAATCATTTCCTGCGTCAACCCGACTGTCTCGACTAAATTTCTATATGCTCTGGCTTCTTCCATTGCATTTAATTCCTGTCTCTGAATATTTTCAATTAGTGCCAGTTCGAGCAATTTTTCATCTGCAATGTCTTTGACGACGGCTGCGATTTTTTGTAAACCTGCTCTTTGCGATGCCCGCCAACGTCTTTCACCGGCGACTATTTCAAAATTTGCTCCTTTCCTCCTCACTATTATTGGCTGAATAACTCCGTTTATGCGAATTGATTGGGCTAGTTCTTCCATGTCTTCCTCTGAAAACCTGGTGCGCGGCTGTGCCGCATTTGCCTTTATCAAATCCAAATCTATTTCTATATATTCTTCTCTGCCAGAGTTATCTTCACCCAACAAGGCGCTTAAACCTCGCCCCAAAACTTTTCTATTCATGACTTAAAATCTCCTTCGCTAGTTGAATGTAGCTCTCCGCACCTTTCGAACGAATATCATATAAAATAATCGGCTTCCCGTAGCTGGGAGCCTCCGCCAGCCGGACGTTTCGCGGAATAACCGTTTTCAATACTTGCGAGCCGTAGAAATCGCGCAGGTCTTTAGCAACTGCGGCGGAGAGATTGGTTCGTTCGTCATACATCGTTAAAAGGAGACCTTCGATGGTTAGTCCTGGATTCAGCCCGCGCCGTAGTCTTGCCAACGTATCAAACAACTCTGTTACGCCTTCTAAAGCGTAATATTCGCATTGTATCGGAACAAGCAATGAATCGGCGGCAGTCAGAGCGTTAATGGTTAATAGTCCTAAAGAGGGCGGACAATCGATAATTATGTAGTCGTAACCTTTTTTAATATCGTTCACAAGTTTTTTAAGTTTGTATTCCCTTTCCGCATAATCAACCAACTCTACCTCCGCACCGGCTAAATTTTTGTCCGCCGGAATAATCCAGAGCAATGGTAATTCAGTGGGCAAAACCACCTTTTCCAATTTTTCGTCTAAAATCAATAAGTTGTATAGCGTTTTACGGGACTGTATTCTCGGTATTCCCGAACCCGAAGTTGCGTTGCCCTGTGGGTCTGCATCAATCAGCAACACTCTTTTTTCTTCGACGGCGAGACCGGCGGCTAAGTTCACCGCCGTCGTCGTTTTACCGACTCCGCCTTTTTGATTTGCTACGGTTATCACCTTTGCCATTTTTCTATTTGTTTTTCAAGTTGTTTTGATAATACAATCTAACACACTTTCGAGCCGCCAGCCATTTAAATCAAAAATGTGGGACGTGCTTCATCTTAAAATGAAGCACGTCCCACATTTAAAGAGTTGATGTTATGTCAAGCATTTTTCGATGATTTAAGAGAGGACAGGTAAACCAAAACCGTCGTCTGGGCGGTGGTAGTCAAACCGGATATTTTACGAATTTGAGCAAAAGTTTGCGGTTTAGCCCGATTCAGGCGTTCCGACATCTCATTGGAAAGACCGCAAATCGTGCTGAAATTTAACTCGTCGGGTATTTTTAAGTTATCATTGTGATAAATTCGCCCATTGGAAATTTTCTGCGTTTCGATGTAACCGCGATATAAAGAGTCAGCTAAAGCCGACTCTAATTCTGTCTTTTTAGTGGTTTTTGCCAACTCCGGCGGCAACAGATTGTGTATAATTTCAGCGTTGACGTTTTGCCGCTGCGCTAGTTGTGACAAAGTAATCGAATCTCCTAAATCACAGTTTAAAAGGCGGGCTGCCGCCGTATATGAAGCGTCGGCACGCTTGATTCTCGTATTATCCAAAACATTGCGAAGATTAGCTATATGATCGCGCTTTTTATTAAATCTCTCCCAATCAACGTCATCCAAAAGACCTACTTCCCGTCCCTTGGGAGATAGTCTACGGTCAGCGTTATCGTGTCTTAGTGTCAATCTCGACTCCGCTCTCGACGTAAAAATTCGATACGGCTCATCAACGCCGTGCTGAATCAAATCGTCAATCAAAACTCCGATATAAGCCTCGTCGCGCCTCAAAAGAAAAGGTTTTCGCCCGGAGGCGTAAAAAGCGGCGTTGATTCCAGCGATCAAACCCTGGCAGGCGGCTTCTTCGTAACCAGTTGTTCCATTTATTTGTCCGGCGAGAAATAGACCTTTAATACGAGTTGTCTCCATTGTCGGCTGGAGTTCACGCGGATCAACATAATCATATTCAATGGCGTAACCGGGTCTGATGATTTTGACGGTTTCAAAACCGCCGATCATTTTCAGCAGATTGAGCTGTAACTGGGAAGGCAGGGAAGTCGAGAATCCGTTGAGATATACCTCGCTGGTTTCGTAGCCTTCAGGCTCTAAAAAAAGTTGATGTCTGTTTTTATCAGCAAATTTTACAACTTTGTCTTCTATCGAAGGGCAGTAGCGCGGACCGATTCCTTTAATTTTTCCCGAATAAAGCGGTGATTGATGGAGGTTTGCGCGAATTTCATTGTGCAGAGCCTCCGTAGTGTAGCCAATAAAACACTGCACCTGCGGCTGTTCGATTTTGCCGGTGGCAAAAGAAAAAGCAACCGGATTTTCATCGGCGGGTTGTGCCTCAAAAGCGTCCCAATCAATTGTTCGCCCGTCGAGCCTCGGTGGTGTTCCGGTTTTTAATCTTCCGACCGGAAAACCGAGCCGCCGCAGCGATTCGGCAAGTTCAATGGAAGCAGGTTCACCGGCGCGTCCGGCGGAAAAAGTTTTATTCCCGGTGTGAATGGTTCCATTCAAAAAAGTGCCGGCTGCAACTACCACTGATTTTGCACCAAAGCAGCGCGCATCCTGAAGTTCAACGCCGATAATCGCATTATTCTCGACGATCAAATCAACCACCAGCCCTTGTCTCAGATGAAGATTGGTGGTGGCTTCAAGAACACGACGCATTTCAGTTCGATACAACATCCGGTCTGCCTGAGCGCGGGGCGACTGAACGGCGGGTCCGCGCGAGCGGTTGAGAAGCCGAAATTGGATTCCCGTTCTATCTATAACGCGTCCCATAATACCGCCGAGCGCGTCTATCTCACGGACGAGATGCCCTTTAGCGATTCCGCCGATTGCCGGGTTGCAGGACATTTGTCCGATTAAATCCAAATTCAAGGTTACCAACGCCGTGTCATTACCCAGACGGGCGGCGGCGGAAGCCGCTTCGCAGCCGGCGTGACCGGCACCGATGACGATGACATCAAATTTTTCGTCGAAGATCATAATTTCTGATAGTTAAACTCGATATAAATAGGCGAACAAACGTCGCGTTAAATCTATCTACTATTTTATTTGATTCAGGCTAATTTAGAAAGGAGAAAAGCCGCCGGCTGTAACAAACTGTTTTAATTCAAGCAATTAGGTTATCTCCATCTACCGCTCAACATTGATTCGGAGAAGGTGATTGATTGAAACCGCCCGACGCGCAGGCGGTCTGTGTCATGAAAGGAAATTAGGGGCATTAGACCTTGCCCGATCATTACCTCGGCATTATTTTGAGTCATTATAGTTTCGCCACAGGATTTTGATTTGGTTTCAGATTCCTCCCGATAAAAATAGAGCGGCAGTCCGTCGAAATCTTGAATTAAATTATTTGATAAATCCCAACCGGATTCGCTAAAACTTCGGGCTAACAAAAGAGCGCAAATAAAAGCCGGATTCGCCCAAAGATAATGTTCATGCTGATCAATACGCGTAAACTCTTCAAAATAAAAGGTTTCCGTTGGCTCTGTGGTTGCGCCGTAAGGAAGTCTGGCTAGAAATCGCGGCAGGGCGAGACCGATATGAGTTGCTTCGGGAAGCGAGCGCAAAACATTCCAAATTTTAGTTTCGGGAGTGTTTTCAGAAATTTGCAGTCTGTCAGAAGCAGAAACAGCCGCGAACGATTTAAAACCGAACATGACCGGCAAGATGTGAGAGATAAAAGGAACATCGGAGTTATATCCAAGCTTCGCCAGACGAATAAGCACCGCAGCATCTTCAACATTTAGCTCGAATGTGTAATTGCCGCAAACAACCGCCCAGCAATGATCGGGGTCATTCATCAGGCGACTGATTCGGTTGTCGGTCAAATCGGCGGATTTTAAATCTTCGGAAAGCTCGGATTTGTCTATATCGAACAGGAAAACTTTAAGGTTATTATCAGTTTCGATTTTTCGGACGAGCAAATACGCGCCGCGCCAAGCAGATTCCAACGCCTGAAAATGCGGATGATGAAGAATTTTCCGCATCAAGTCAGAAGTTATCTCGTCAACAATCAACAATAAATTTGCCTGATCGTCCGAATCCGTCTGAATCAAATACGGCTTTACCAATTTATTGACAAACGTGCTAAGTTCTGAAGATAGAACGTTTGTCTTTTGCGAAGCGGGAATATCCTCACTGTTTCGACCTAAAATTTGGTCAAGCAAATCGGCGGGCGCAGGTTGACTGTCAGCCGCCGTCTGATCGGGTTGAAGATTCTCATCAGAATTCCGGCGGGCATCGTTTTTCATCCACGAACGAACTTCCCGCGCCGCCTCGTTAAAGGTATCGGAGTTAGACAATTTCTTTCTAATGTCGCGCAAATCTGAAAACAGGGAAACTCGCTGAAAAATTTTATCGGGATGAAAATCGTCGAGTTCGGTGAATTCCAGCGAGAGGTTGTTCCCGCCGTCTTCAAACGTCAAATCAAGCCCGACGTTGTATTTTCTCAGCACCTCGTCAAAATTGTCGCGGTCAATTTCTATTGGGCGCGATTTGAAAGCCTCAATGTTTGGAGGCGGGTTTCTGCCGCGCCAATCGCCCATAAAAAGTATTTTGAAAGGTAGATCGTCTGCTACCGGCGACGCTTCGGTTTCAAGCGTAATTTCGGTTCCAAAGTCGGTATCGGTCGGAAACATAATTTGAAAAACCCTCCAGAGCAAATTGTAAATCTTACAGAAACAAATTTTATTCTCATTTCGGTCAAAGTCAATACCGGTAATTACCAGCATCGCTTTTCGCAGGTCGCGGGCGTAGATTTTGGGCGGAAAAAATTCACGAATAGTTTGTTTTCAAAGAAAAATTTAAACCGATGACAGTTTTCATTCTAGTTTTGGCATTGTAATTG
This sequence comes from Pyrinomonadaceae bacterium, assembly GCA_043768465.1. Classification (GTDB taxonomy): domain Bacteria; phylum Acidobacteriota; class Blastocatellia; order Pyrinomonadales; family Pyrinomonadaceae. Next base: position 174 of record JAYVKL010000285.1, on the reverse strand, counting down.
CTTGGTAATTTCCGGCTCTTAAAGCAAAAAGAAGAGTGCCTGATCTAAGCTCGACTTTATCCAATTTCGCAAGCGTTTGTTTGCTTGATATTGTTGAATTTATTAGGTCTTGCAAATAAAGCGGTTATATTTTCAAATGTCCTGCCTTGACCCAATATTGAGATAACCCCAAGG
>JAYVKL010000284.1:0-23495 GCA_043768465.1 Pyrinomonadaceae bacterium | reverse complement strand
AAGCGTGCGCGGTGCTGCTCGACTGTTCGCCGGGCGCGCAGGCTCCGAAGATGGCGCGGTTTGCCGTGGATTTCAAAATGCACTATGCGAATCTGACCGAATACGTTGCCGAAACCGATGAAATCATAGCTTTGGCGAAAGATGCCGAAACCGGTTTTATGCTGCAAACCGGACTCGCGCCGGGTTTTATCAACGTGCTGGCGATGTCGCTTTATCATCAATTCGTCGAGAAATACGAAAACGAAAAGGTCGAGCGAATCGGGATGAAAGTCGGTGCTTTGACTGCTCACGCACACGCGCCGCACTTTTACGGCTTCACCTGGTCGCCGATTGGCGTGGCGACCGAATACGTCAAAAATTCGGTCGTGCTGCGAAATTATAAAATCACGAAAAAGCCCGCGCTTTCTTCGCGTGAAACCATCGTCATCGGTGCGCGAACTTACGAAGCCGATTTAACTTCGGGCGGCGCGGCTGATTTGCCGGACTTTTTCGCGGGCAAAGCCAGAAATCTCGATTACAAAACGCTGCGCTACGTCGGTCATTACGATTGGGTCGAGTCGCTAGTTCGCAAGCTGCCGAAAGATGAAAATCTGCCTTTGAACCTGCAAAACGCGATGCTCAAAGCGGTTCCTTCGGTCGAGGATGATTTGGTTCTGGTTCACGCTTCGGTTGACGGTTTCGACGGCGACGGCAGGAGGCGAATGCTTGAAAAGGCGTTTTACGTCGAGCCTCTAAAAATCGCCGGTAAGGGACTTCGCGCAATTCAGACGACGACCGCCGCGCCGCTTTTGGAAAGCGCGATGATGCTGCTTTCGGGCAAATATAAAGGCGTGGTTTTGCAGAGTCAACTCGAACCGGCTGATTTTTTGAAGGGAAATTTCGTCAGTCGAATTTACCGCGATTAGCGATAATCGCCGCCTGAAATCACTTTTCGACAGGTTATAAAATGATTTCGGCGGTGGGATTTTCTTCTTCGTCGCCGGTTTCCTGTGCGATTTCGACTTTGACCGGAAAAAGCAGGATAAACAGCGTTACCAAATATAAAACTATCGCGGCGACGGGCAGGAAAAAGGAAACAGCCAGAGCTGCCGCGTAAAGTCCGACCATCAAAAGACTGCGGTTTAACGCCTGATTTACTTCGTTCTCGCTGGTTGCCGCCGAGATTTCCCGATGATTTATCCAAGCATAACGCCGCAGAATATAAAGCATCACGCTCGTCAGCAAAATCGTAATCCCGAAAAAAGCGACCGCCGTTTCATTTCTCGGATGCTCGGTCATCACCAGAGCCGGAAACGGAACGAAACAGACGAGAAACAGGAAAACGAGATTCAGCCATAACAAACCACGCGTTGATTGCTGAAGGGTGCGAAAAAACTGGTGGTGGGCGACCCAGAAAATGGCGACGAAGCCGAAACTTAAAATGATGCTGATAAATTTCGGCGCGAGCGTGTAAAGCGCGGCGAGCAAATCTTTCCAATCGGCTTGACCGCCGACTTCGGGAATTTTCAACTCGAGAAAAAGCAGCGTGATGACGATGGAAAAAACACTGTCGCTAAAGGCTTCGAGCCTTTGAGTTCCGAGTGTCGCTTCTAATTTATGCTCTTTTTCCATCCTGGACTTCGACGGTTCGCGGGTAAAATAAAAAACGGGCGTTAAAAGAACAAACCGGGGAAAATCACAATCCGAAAATTCGCGGTTCCCTGATTATATCTCTAACGCCGGTTAACCTTGTTTCCGGGAAGTTTATTTAACTTTCCTTAAAAACGTCCTCTTCGACTTTCTGGCCGAAACTGATGGTTTGAATGTTGGTCTCTTCGATTTGTTTATCGTTCGCCCACAGCACCGAGCGAAACGGGACGAGCGTTCCCTGCGCGTAATTATAATCGTAAAATTTCCGCCGCAGTTTCACGCCTTTCTCCTGATATTCGAGCATCATCACGCGCAAGGTTTTGGAGCTGATATAAAATTTGGTTTGACGCTTTTGCTTGTCGGTTACGTCCAGCACATAAAATTCGACGTTCATTATCTTCTCTTTTTCGCCGAGCGCAATGGTCGAACCGTTTTCCTTATATCTGAGAAGAGCTTCGAGACCGTGCCAAATTTGATTTTCAAAGGCTTTCGTCGCGTCTTCGCGCGGCGTAAAAACCGCCTCGTTGAATACGCCGAAGATTTTGTCGTTGTTGTAGATCAGGGCATATCTGGCGGAGGGAAACGATTGGTCAAAGCGGACGCGCTCTTTTTCGAGATTGTCACCGCGCAGAATCAATTTTTCATAGGTCGCCTGTTCGGTTTTGCCTTCGTTGTTGACGATGCTGATTTTCCCGCGCTCGACGGTTGTTTTGCGGATTTGCTTGAGGTATTCACGCCCGCCCAGACCGCTGTAAGCAATCACCGCCGATTCCGCCACCTGTTCGGCGGAGACGCTTTTTTCCGAGCCGTTCGCCGGTGGCTTATCATTCGGCTTTCTATCTTTTTTTACGGCTTTCGGAGTTGCTTCCGGCTTCGGTTTATCGGTTTCCTGCGCGGAAACCGGCACCGCATTCGACACGACCAAGAACGCAAATAATGCTAAAAACTTAAAACGCACAACAAATTCTCCTTTGGGGTTTTGAAAACTCAGTTCCTGCGGATTGTAGCATAAACGAAAAGTTCGGGCATTCAACCGCAATTTGTGATCTCTTTTATTGATGAGATTATCCCGGTTCGAGATGCTTTCGGATGTGGCGTTCGGAAACTCGAAAAGATATTATGAAATGCGGATCGAGGGCGGAACAGGCGATCAGCCTGGTTCGTCCGCCATTGATAAATTGTCCGTCGGGTAAAACAGACTGATAATCTGTTTTACCTTGAGTGCGTCTTTATTTTGGAAAGCTGTCTATTTATAAAACGATGTTTCAGATCGCTTTAATCGAACCGGAAATTCCGCCGAATACGGGCAACATTGCTCGTTTGTGCGCGGCGACTTTCACCGATCTGCATATCGTCGGCGTGACGGGTTTTCGCCTTGACGAAAAGGCGGTCAAACGCGCCGGACTCGATTATTGGGACGAGGTGAAAATCCATCGTCATATCGAATTGGAAGATTTATACGCGGCTTTGCCAAACTCGCGCTTTCTTTATTTCACGACTAAAACGGACAAAATTTACAGCGATTTCGAGTTTATCGAAAACGATTGCTTAGTCTTCGGACGCGAAACTCGCGGATTGCCCGAAGAACTGCTCAAAGCCAACTGGGAACGCGCCCTGACGATTCCGATGCCGAACGAAAACGTCCGCAGTCTGAACCTGGCGACGAGCGTCGGCATCGCGCTTTACGAAGCCTTACGGCAAACCCGAAACCGTTGAAATTCTGACAAAACTTTACGTTCCGCCAGCGAAATTTTCCATCTTTTGACCGGCTAATTTCATCTATTGTAAATAGCCAAAAAGCGAGCGAATGCTCAGATTTTGATTGCTGTTTAAGGAGAAATTACCGAGATGAAATACGCAGGAAATTTATTTATATTGATGGTTGCAATTTTGGGTTTATCACAAATCAGCGTGAACGCGCAGGGCTTTTCGCAGAGAAATTTGGAGCAGAAGGTTTTCAAGGAAATAATCCGACTTCCCTACTACGGCGTTTTCGACAATATCGCTTTTCGGGTTGACGGCGACACCGTAACTTTGATGGGCAAAGTCGTTCAGCCGACGACGCGCAAAAGTGCCGAACGAGTAGTTGACAGTATTGACGGCGTGAAAAATGTTGTTAATAACATCGAAGTTCTGCCGCTTTCAAACTTTGACGATTCGATTCGTCTGCAAACTCTGCGAACGCTGCAGAGCGGCGGCAGTCTTTACCGCTACTTCTTAGGCGCGAATCCGTCGGTCAAAATCATCGTTGACGGCGGCAACGTGTCGCTCGAAGGCTTCGTCGCCAATCGCGGCGATGCGAATTTGGCGAATATTCTGGCGAACGGCGTTGCCGGCGTGTTCAGCGTCAGAAATAATCTGATCGTCGAAAACGAGCGGCTTCGTTAATCGGAAATGTAATAGTTATGTCAGAAAGCCCGAATGAAGTCTAATCATTCGGGCTTTCTCTGTTTCGACTTTTATAGATTGCGCTTTTCAGTCTTATAATCAAATTGCGAACAGATTTACTTTTCGCCGCTTCGCAATGATTCAGAGGGAAAATTTAAGCCGCTACGTTTGGCTGTCAATTTTGGCGGCGGTCTTAACGATTTCTCTGAAGACGGCGGCTTATTTTTACACCGGTTCCATCGGTTTGTTGTCGGACGCGCTCGAATCGGTGATCAATCTCATCGCGGCAGTGATCGCTCTGGTGATGATTAGAATCGCCGTCCAGCCGCCGGATGACGATCACGCTTTCGGACACGACAAAGCCGAATACTTTGCCAGCGGCATCGAAGGCACACTGATTTTTTTCGCGGCGGGCGGCATTATTTACACGGCGATTCCCAGACTTTTCGCGCCGCAGCCGATTGAAAACGTCGGCTTCGGTTTAATCGTCTCGCTCGCCGCCACTTTGATAAATTTGGTCGTCGGGCTGCTACTGATGAAAGTCGGCAAGCAGAATCGTTCGATTGTTCTCGAAGCCGACGGGCGGCATTTGATGACCGATGTCTGGACTTCGGTCGGCGTAATTGCCGGCATCGTCGTCGTCGGTTTGACGGGCTGGCTGGTGCTGGACGCGGTAATCGCTTTAGTCGTCGCGCTGAATATCGTCTGGACGGGATTTCAATTGATCAAACGCTCGGCGTTGGGTTTGATGGACACGGCGATTTCGCCCGAAACGACGAGAGAAATCGTCAGCGTCCTGGACGGTTTCGTCGAAAAACAGGGCATTGATTATCACGCTTTACGAACCCGGCAATCCGGCGCGCGACATTTTATCTCCGTCCACATTCTCGTTCCCGATGAATGGACGGTGCAGAAAGGACACGATTTAACCGAAGAAATCGAACTGGAAATCTGCCGCGTCGTTCCCGACTCAATCGTCTTCACGCATCTCGAACCACTCGGAGACCCTTTATCTTTTGAGGATTTGGAATTATTTCGGAAAAAATAAGTTTCCGGTTGTTTATTATAAACATAGCGATTTTCAAAATCGTGCGATTTGCCAGCCGCCGTGTTTAAATCAACCTCGACGGTCGCTTGCGGTCTCGCCCATCCTTTGAAATCAGTCGCTCAATTGTAAAAACCACTGTAAATCTAAACTTTTTGCGGGGCAGAGTCAGCGTGCTATCGGTCTTCTCGAAACCGAACGGCGGGAAGCCGAAGCCAATTTATCGGTTTTCTGCACTTCCGCCAATTTCGTCTTTGCGGCACCGAGCTTGCCCTGCCACCAGATGGCAATCGGGCTGGCAATGGCGATAGTCGAATAAGTTCCCAAAATGATTCCGACCAGCAGCGCGAGCGAAAAGCTCCGCAACACTTCGCCGCCGAATATTACCAGAGCCAAAACCGACAACAGCACCAAACCGGCAGTTATCACCGTGCGCGAAAGCGTTTGATTGATCGAATCGTTGGTAATTTTGAAAAGCGAATCCGTTCGATTGACGGCTAGATTTTCCCGAACGCGGTCGAAAATGACAATCGAGTCATTAACCGAAAATCCGACAATCGTCAAAATCGCGGCGATGACGGTCAGGTTGACTTCCCATTGGAAAATAGAAAAGAACGCCAGAACCATTATCACGTCGTGAAAAACGGCGATGACCGCGCCCGCCGCATACGTCCAGTCATAGCGAAAAGCGATAAAAAAGAGAATCCCGACCAAACCCAAAAGCGTTGCTAAAACAGCTTGATTTCTCAACTGTGAACCGGCGACCGCGCCGACCGAATCGGTGCCGATGATTTTATACGCCGCGTCGGGAACCGAATCGAGCGTGTTCTCGCCGTCGGCTTCTTTGCCGAAAGTGTCGAGCGCATTTTTAACGGTCGTGCGCCCGGCTTGAACCTGCACGGTTTGCGGGTTGTCTTTATCCGGTTCGGTAGTCTGCGCCGCCTCCGTATTTTCAACCAGCGGAACTTTAATTAAAACTTCGTCGAGTTTATCCGTTGATGCCTGAATAACCGGATCGCCGACTCCGACTTTATTTAATGCCGCGCGAATTTCGTCGTCCGCCGGTCGGTTTCCCTTAAATTTCGCGGTCACAACGGTTCCGCCCTTAAAATCCACACCGAGATTAAAAGCATCGGTTCCGCCCGGCGTAAATTGGCGACCCATCGAAGACACTAAACCCGACAACATTACACAAATGGAGAATGCGATAAAAACGCGCCGTTTTCCAAGCCAATCAATATGAATATTCTGAAATAAATTAAACATCTTTCATTAGTCGAGAGTCGAGAGTCGGAAGATTTTTCCTCGACTCCCGACTTATTAAATACTGATTTTCTCCATTTTCGGATTTCTGCTTAAAACCCATTTGAAAATCGTGCGCGACACGAAAACGGCGGTGAATAAATTGATCAGCAAGCCGATAATCAAAGTGACGGCAAAGCCTTTAATCGGACCCGAACCGTAGAGATAAAGAATCAGCGAGGAAATAATGGTCGTGATATGCGTGTCAATGATGGTGACGAAAGCGCGGTCGAATCCGAGTTTGACCGATTCGGCGGGCTTAAAGCCGAGCCGCAGTTCCTCTCGAATACGCTCGAAAATCAGCACGTTCGAATCAACCGCCATTCCGATTCCCAGAATTAACCCGGCAATGCCGGGCAGCGTTAAAGTCGAGCCGAACACGACGAGTGCCGCCATCGTCAAAATCATATTCAACAGCAGCGCGATCACGGCGTTGATGCCGGAACCGCGATAATAAAACAGCATAAACAGGACGACTAAAACCAAACCGCCGATGGAAGCCGAAACGCCCGCCCGAATCGAGTCCGCACCCAAACTCGGTCCGACCGTTCGCTCTTCCTGATATTCGATAGCCGCCGGCAGTGCGCCGGATTTCAAGGTCAAAGCCAGATCGTCGGCGGTATTTTTAGTAAATCTGCCGTCAATTTGTCCCTGGTCGAAAATCTGCGATTTGATAAAGGCGATGGATTTTATTTCGTCGTTCAAAAGAACACCCATATATTTATTGATGTTCTTTCCCGTCCATTCGCCGAACGCCTGCGCTCCCGCCGGCTTGAAGGCGAACGAGATTTGATAATCCGTGCCGCCCGCTCTGCCCTGCGTCGCCGAAGCATCGCGCAATTCGCTGCCGTCAACTATTGCCGGCGACTCGACGATAACGAACTTTTTGGGTTTGTCATTAGGATTAGCCTGATTCGTATTTGCCGCTGTTTCATCGCGTTCGGTGAACGGATAAATCTTTTGATTCGGCGGCAGCTTTCCGTTAACCGATTGCAGCGCGGCTTGTTCGGTCGGGTAAGTTTGAAGATTCGGGCTGTCCGTGCTGATGATCTTCACCAATTCGAGATGCGAGGTTTTACCGACCAAATCTTTGACGCGCTCCGGGTTTTCAACGCCGGGCATTTGCAGCAGAATCTGTCCCGAATCGGGTCTGCCCTGTCTTTGCAAAGTCGGTTCTTTAACGCCGAAAGCGTTGATGCGGCTGTCAATAATCTTTAACGCCTGATCGGTCGCCTGCTCCTTCAGTTTCGACTGAATCTGCAAGGGCAGAGTCCAAATCACCGAGTTGACGCCGGTGCTTTGCGTCCAATTGGCAAAATCAACTTTTTTGCGAACGGCATCAATAACATCCTGCGCTTTAGCGGCATCGGTCAAATTCAGCGTGATTTGATAATTGTTATTTTCGGCAATATAAGTCGCGTCAGTCACCGGCAGTTGCGCTGCTTTGGCGGCGGCGAGCGCGGCACTTTCGTTGTTTTCGGTGAGTTTCTTGAGATACTCTTCAGTTTTAACGCGCATCACGAGATGCGAGCCGCCTTTCAAATCCAAGCCGAGATTGATGTTGTTCGCCAGATTGTTCTTGATGCCCTGAAACGTAAAGCTGTCCGCCGACACATTGCCGCGCGGACCGAAAACAAGATAAATTCCGATTATCGTGATGATGACGATGACGGCGGTTCTGATTAGTAAACTATTATTTTTCATTGGTTGTTACGGAAAACCGGATTTTTCTTTTCGCTCTATTTAATTTCCGCGCGTCTTCCGATAACGGCGGTGCGCGCAATTTCCAGAAAAGATTTGTCGGCACTCTGAATGATATAGCTGGTGTCGCGGACTTCTTTGATTCTGCCGATTACGCCGCCGTTGGTCACGACCTCATCGTTAATCTTCAGTTCGCTGATCAGCGCGGCGAGTTCTTTTCGTTGTTTTTGCTGCGGACGAATCAGAATGAAATAAAAAATAAGCAGGATCGGTGCGAAAAGCAGCACGGATGAAAAAATACCGCCGCCTTCGCCCTCAAAAAGTAGAAATAGAAAATTCATTTGTTTGTTGCAGAAAGGAAAAACTTCATAATATACGTTTGCCGAGTGTTTATCAAACGCCTGTTACTTATCTGCGGGTTCGCTTTCTTTAATTTTTTCGAGAAATGTCAATCGGAATTTGCTGAAATTGCCGGATTTGATAGATTGCCGAATTCGCCGCATTAAGTCAAGAAAGAACGCGAGATTGTGATGCGAAATCAAAGTCGCCGCCAGCATTTCCTTCGCTTGGTAAAGATGCCGCAGGTAGGCTTTTGAATACCGTCGGCACACCGAACACGAACAATTCTCGTCGAGCGGCGCATTGTCTTTGATGTATTTGGCATTGCGGATATTGATTTTTCCCGCCGATGTAAAAGCACTTCCCGTCCGCCCGTTGCGCGTCGGCATCACGCAGTCGAACAGATCCACGCCGCGGTAAACCGCTTCGATCAAATCTTCGGGCGTTCCCACGCCCATCAAATACCGGGGCGCGTCTTTCGGCATTTGCGGCGCGAGGAAATCAAGCACTTCATACATCACCGATTTCTCTTCGCCTACGCTCAAACCGCCGATGGCGTAACCGTCAAAGCCGATTTCAACCGTTTTATCCAAACTTTCTTTTCTTAATTCTAAATGTCCCGCACCCTGAATTATTCCGAATAATGCTTGCCGCCCGCTTAAGTCAGAACCATCTGCGGTAGCGGATGGGTGAGTGTCAAAGGTTGACTCGTTAGCGTTGAGATTATTTCCCTCAACGCTCAACCCATCCGCTACCGCAGATGGTTCTGACACAAAACCCGTATCTTGTCCACCTTCCTGCAATTCGTCAAACTGATTTTTCGACCGTAAAGCCCACCGCGCCGTCATCTCCAAACTTTTGCGCGTGATGTCAATGCCCGCGTCGCCCGGCGGACACTCGTCGAAAACCATCACGATTTCCGAACCGAGCGCGGCCTGAATCTCCATCGAAACTTCCGGCGACAAAAACTTTTTATCGCCGTCGAGATGCGAGCGAAACTCGACACCTTCTTCGGTCAATTTCCGCAGTTCGGTCAAGGAGAAAACCTGAAAGCCGCCCGAATCGGTTAAAAACGAACGATTCCACGTCGTAAATTTGTGCAGTCCGCCAAGCTGCCGGATCGTCTCCGCGCCCGGACGCAGAAAAAGATGATAAGTATTGCCGAGAATAATTCGCGCATCCATCTCACCTTCAAGCCATTCAAAACGCACACCTTTGACCGTTCCCTGCGTCCCGACCGGCATAAACACCGGCGTTTCGATCATCGAACGCCTCGTCCGCAGAATTCCCGCCCGCGCTTCACCTTCCTGCGCGATAACCTTCCATTCGATAGGTTTATTCATCAAGGAAAAAATTTATAAATGTCTTTTCTGTGTAGAAATCTGACGAAAATCATCGTGTCGCCATCCAAAGCGAAACCGAGCCGGTGATCGCCGATTTTCAATCGAAAATAGCCGTCCTCGCCTTTCAGCTTTTGACAGTTCGGCAAATCATTTAACGTCGGCACTTCTTCTGCCGCTTCAACCGTTTCTTGAGGTTTTTTCAAAAGGTTTTTGTCGGGAATGTTTCTGATGTCTTTGATGAAACTTTTGCGAAACTCGACTTTCATTGATTGCCGTCCAAAATCGCGTAAACTTCGTCGCGTGAAACCGTTTCGCTTTTCATTCCCTGCTCGATTGCCCTCGACAAAGCAACGTCTTCCATCACTTCCTCAAAAATTTCCCGCACTAAATCGCGTCTTGTTTCAAGCACGTCAATCAAAGCCGTTTTGATTAAATCCTTCAGTTGTCCTTCTTCAATTGTTATCGCCGCCATAGAATCACTTCCTTTTTCCAATCAAAGTCCAAATCTTTTCCGCCCCAACTGCTGTTTCCGAAACGATTTTGCCGTGTTCGTTGACTAAAATCGCCGACGGTGTGCCGTTCATTCCGAGTTTATCGGCGATTTTATGTTCGTTATCCAGGATAATCGGCGACCGCAGATTTAATGCGCGGTGCGCTTCGGGTTTGCCCTCCGATAACAAGAGCAGATCGGGTTCGTCCGCGCCTTTAGTTTGATCCCAATCCTGCAAATCCTTCAGCATTTGCTGGCAGAATCCGCACGTCGGACTCCAGAAAGCGATTAAAGTTTTTCTGCCGCGCAAATCTTCCGACGCGACAAGTTTATCGTTGATGTCGTTCTCAAAAAACTCCGGCACGTCTTCGCCGAGTTTGTCCGTCAGCGCGTCGTTTTTATCGCCGATCAAAAGAATTTCCGCGCCGTCAATCTGCGTTTTCACCGCTTCGATCAATTCCCGAATCGCTTTATCGCCGACCGCCGCACGGCTCGCAATCGTGCCGTCGTCATTGATTAAAACCGCCGTCGGTGTCCATTCCGCGCCAAATTGCAACGCGACTTCCCGATCATCTTGCAGCAAAACCTGTTTTAATGTCGCGCCGGCAAATTTGTCCAGATTGTCTTTCGCATTTCCGCTGCTGACGAAGATGAAATTCAGTTTTTCCTTCAGTTCCGCCTGCCACGTTTCGATTTCCGGCAGTAAAGCCGCGCACGGTTTACACGTCGGGCTGACGAACAGAAACAGCGTCGGTTTGGTCTGCATCAACAAACTTTCAAACGAAGTCTGTTTGCCGTTGATGTCGGGCAGAACAAAATCCGGTGCGGGCGCACCAATCGGCAAGCCGGTCGTCGGCGCGTTGACATCTTCGCGCACGATTTCCCTGCCGTCGAGCGCGGTTACTTCCAGAATCTCGATGCGCCGCATAATCTGCGTTTGCTGTTCCGAGATTTTTTTGAGATAAAACACGACGGCAATCAGCAATCCGACCGTTGCCAAACTTAAAATCAAAGTCATAAAATTTCCATCTGAATCGTTCGCCGAATCGAAAATACCTGCGCCCTGATTATTTTTCCCGCTCAAAATTAAAACAAACGCCAGCACCGCGAAAACAACGTTGCGAATCAAGCTTTTCCTTGAGACCGGCTCCGAATGAATCGCCCCGAAACAATGACAATCCGGCGCGTTGCCCTGTGAAAGCTGCCAAATCATCCCGCCGATAAACGTCAAAAGCAAAATCAGCGCGCCGACTGCGCCGATCCAGGAGGTTTCCACGAACAACAGACAAACCGCAAAAACGAGTTCGGCAAACGGCAAACCGACCGCAAAAAACCTTGTCAATTCTTCCGGCGTTCCGAAATCCTTGACCGCCTTCTCCGAACCTTTCAAATCGAGTAACTTACCGATTCCGGCAAGCGCGAAAATGGCGAAAAGAATCGTTCTGATTAAAAGTAAAACTATTTCCATCTCAATTTACGCGGCTTTTTGCAGGTTCTCCAAAACACTTGCGACTTCCGACGGGAACTCGACTTGTATAAAAAATTCTGCTGGGTAAATTGTTGCCTCGCCTGCCTCGTCAACAATGCGGACTCGACCGCTCGGCAAAAACCACGCCCGGTAAACTTTTGACGGAATCAGCAATTCGGCATTATCGGTTTCGACGCATAACGCAAATCCTTCTTTTCGCGGCGGTTTGATGTCCGGGATTTCCACCAAAAACTCCCGCGCCGGTTTTTTCTCGCCGCGCAGTATTTGTCCGGCTTCTTTGACGCTTTCGAGGAGTCCTTCAAAGGTTTCTCTATCCATTTTCCAATCCTCTCAATAAATTACTTAATTTCTTCAGTTCGTTATCAGTCAAATCTTCCTTCTCGTTTTTAGCATAAATGTCCAGCATTACTATTTTCTCACGGCTGACTGCCCAATAATAGATTACTCGCGCACCGCCGCTTTTGCCGCGCTTTCCGAAGGATAAACGCATTTTGCGAATTCCGCCGCCGCCCTTGATAATTGCGCCGACTTCCGGTTCAGCGCACAGATCGCTTTGCAGTTTTGCGTAATCTTCATCAGATAATAAATTTACTATTCGTTTTGTAAAACGATGAGTTTCTGTAAAACCGAGTAGTTTCATTTCTTTTTCGTTTTGTGCTTCTCTTTCAAACGAATCGGCGTAGCGAAGAAATCAAACTTTTCGCGCAGTTGATTTTCGATATATCTCAAGTATGAAAAGTGCAGACCGCCTTTGCCGCCTGAACCGCCGGACGTGAAAATAACGAACGTCGGCGGGCGAATTCCGGCTTGCGTAATATATTGGACGTGCAGGCGGACGCTGCTGCCGCCGCTGCCGGGCGCGGTTCCGCCACCGACTCGCGGCTGCGCGACGGTTTGCTCGAAAAAGTCGTTGAGTTTCGAGGTCGTGATGCGCCGACTTCGCGCTTCGCTGGCTTTTTGGACAATCGGCAGAATTTTATTGACGCGCTGCCCGGTCAAAGCCGAAATCGTGAGAATCGGCGACCAGTCGAGAAACTTCATCTTGTAGCGCAGATTCTCTTCAAATTTGTTCGCCGTGTTCGTTTCCTTTTCCTCAATCGCGTCCCATTTATTAACGGCGATAATCAAACTGCAACCCGAATCGAGGGCGTAACCGGCGATGTTCGCGTCGGTGTTGGCGAAACCTTCGACGGCATCAATCAGCAGAATGGCGACGTGAGCGCGTTCCAGAGCCTTGCGCGCCATAATGATCGAAAGTTTCTCCGACATCTCCGTCGTCTTGCCTTTGCGCCGGATTCCCGCCGTGTCAATCAATAAAAACTTCTGCCCGTCAACGGTTAACTCCGTGTCAATCGCGTCGCGCGTCGTTCCGGCAATCGGCGAAACGATAACGCGCTCTTCGCCGAGAATTTTATTTAAAAGCGAAGATTTTCCGACGTTCGGGCGACCGATGATCGCCAGTTTTATTTCGTCCTGTTCGGCTTCTTCGACGGTTTCCTCAAACGTCAAAACCTCTAAAATTTCGTCGAGCAGTTCGCCGACACCGTTACCGTGTTCGGCGGAAACGGGAACGAGTCCGAAACCGAATTTGTAAAATTCGGCGGCATCCTCTTCGACTTTTCTCGATTCGGATTTGTTCGCCGCGATAAAAATCGGTTTGCCGATGTTTCTGAGCAGAATGCCGATTTCCTCGTCGAGCGGAATCGCGCCGCTGCGCGAATCCAAAACCCAGATAATCGCCTGCGCCTCGGCAATCGCGTTCGATGCCTGCTTAAAAATGTTCGACGGAATAATCGCGTCGTCGTCCGGCACGATGCCGCCCGTGTCAACCAGCCGAAAGTTTTTCCCCGCCCACTCGACTTCGCCGTAAATTCGGTCGCGCGTAATTCCGGGTTCGTCGCCGACGATGGATTTACGGCTTCCCGTCAGACGATTAAAAAGCGTTGATTTCCCGACGTTCGGACGACCGATAATAGCAACCAGAGGCAAATTCATATTTTCGAGTTTAGACACGAATTCGTTTGACTGACAAATCAAACGCGGTAGATTTTTCCAGCCCGAGCGGAGAATGATGAATAAAAACATTTTTGCTCACCGTTAAACTCAAAACGAAGGTAATTTTCCGCCCGAATTTCATTGACACCATTACGCGAAAAAGGTAATTTTGTTGTTATAGAGAATTTGACTTTCTGCAAATTTTTATTCAGCTCCCGACAATCTGTTTAAGTTTTGATGATTCAGAATTATTGAGCTGAAGGTTTGTGTTTTACTTTATCTAGCCTTTGGAGGAGAAAAAATGTTCCTGAAAAAAAATGTTAAAAAAGTGCGTTCGATAGTCAGCGGTTTCGCCCTTGCCGGTTTGACGGCAGCCGCTTTGATTTTGAGTGCTGATACTGCGATTAACGCCCAAACGCCCGATGATGCGGCAGCAACGGCTCCGCGCGGCGGCGCGGCAAATAAATTTCTCGATTTTAACGGCAACGGCACCACCGATTATGTCACGCTCGGTTTCACTACCGGTGGTCCAATCAACTGGTATGTCACCGGAAATCCGGCGAATCCGCTTCCCAATCAGGCTTTCATCCGCAATTTCGATTACGGTTTCGCCAGTTCTGACGCGATTGTCGTCGGCGACTATATCGGCGACAACAAAGCCGATTTAGCTGTTTTCCGCACGGCTCCGGCTACGTCTCCGGGTCCGGGAATTTGGTATGTTTCGCAATTTCCCAACGGAACCGCCGGCGTGACGCTTGACCGCGCGGTTCGTTGGGGCAACGCCTCCGATGTTCCCGTCACCGGCGACTACGACGGCGACGGGAAAGCCGATTACGTTGTTGTTCGGGCGAACGCAGACGGTATCTTAATCTGGTATATCCTGTATAGCGGCACTAATACGACCAGAAGAACTGCTTTCGGTCAGTTGCCTGCCGCCGGTGCCAGCCTCGGAGCGCCGACGGTTTTCGACGGTGCCGACTTTAACGGCGACGGTCGGGACGAGCTGATTTATGTGACGACCAATGCTTCCGGCACTCAGGTCATTTACAATGTCGGCGATGCGACCACCGGTGCCGGTCTGATTACCCGCGCATTCGGCAACTTTAACACTGATACCAGTCTTACTCCCGCCGATTATACGGGCGACGGCAAAGCCGATTTCGTCACCTGTCGTCAAACGGCGACGGACGGCGTGATTGTTTGGTATATTTTGAATTCGGCGACGGGTGTCACGACGGGAACCCGTTTCGGCATTGCCGATCCGACTTTTACGGGCGACGGCGATGTTCCGGTGCGCGGCGATTATGACGGCGACAATCGGCACGACATCGCCGTTTGGAGACCGAGCAACCAGACATTTTATTTTTTGAGTACGATGTTCGGCAACGTCCAATCGCAAAAATCCGGTCGCGCCACTGACTTTCCGCTCGGCGGTTTCGGCGGCTACTAAAAAGATTCGATTGATCTTTTGATGACAGCGTAAAAAAAGTCGGTCAGCGAAACAACTTCGTTGACCGACTTTTTTGTTTGCCCGGTTTTTAATTTTTTGAAAACTCGTAAGCCACGCTGACATTCAGAACACCGTTGGCAATCTCCGGGCGAACGCCGGTCGCCTTCATTCGCAGAGAGCCGTTGGCGTTTTGAACCGGCACCAGAAAAGACAATTTATCGGTTTGCAAAATCTCTATCGGATTGATTTTTTTGTCAATCGAACTTTGCACGAGTTTCGATAAAATGCCGCTCGCCAGGTTGGTTGCGCCGCCGAGATTAACGCTCAAAACGCGAACCCGCCCGACGAGTTTGCGACTTTGACGGTCAAATTCCAGATCAATGATCGTTTCCGCATAACCCTGAAAATCAAGGCAGCCGACGAGCGGCGGATTATACGAACCGGCAAAAGCAATCGGCGCGTAAATCTTCCCGTCGCGGAACCTGACCGCCGTCCGCACGTCGCTGACTTCGCGCAAAAGGCGAACTGATTCATGACAATTTCGGGTTTTAGATTTCCGATTGCGAATTGCCGCTTCGCGTTCGTCAAAGCTCAGAACCCCCGACTCTCGACTCTCGACTCTTGACTCTCGACTCTTCCCCGCCAGCGGAAATTCCGGCGCGTCGAAGTTTTTGAAAATCGCGTCGAGCAGCGCGTCGAAAAATTGTTCGTTCAAGGAGACGGTAACTTCCGCCGTCTGCGCTCCGGCGAAAGACGCGCCTATTAAGACGGCAAAAACTAAACTCAAAACTCTTTTCGTCATCGGTTTATTCCTCTTTTTTGAAAAAATCGGCGGGCAGCGGTTCGCCATACATTCGTTCATAATAGCGTTTTTTTATTTCGCGTTCCGACAAATTCCCTGGTAAAGATGCGAGAATCAAATCACGCGCCGCCATAAACATTTCACCGGCAAGCTCGATGCGTTTATTCGCGCCGAGTTTCAGCATCATCTCGATTTGCAGTTTTTCCATTTCCGGCGAGGTGTCGTTCATTCTTCCCGCTCCTTTCGGCATTCTTCAAACAAATCGGAAATCTCCAGCTTTTGCACCCATTTTTCGGCGTAGCGAGCGTCAATTCCCGACAGTATCAAATTTCTGACATCGTTCATTTATTTTTCGGAACGACTGTCTTTCGCCCATAATAGTTTCGAGATGATTAAATCTTCTTTGGTAATTATCCGAATATCCGCGCCGTAAAAATCGGTTTTTCGCCGATTCTCGAAAGCGATTTTTTGAAAGTCCGTCGTTTTTTTTTACCACGCAGTCAATTTTGAACGCCGTTTCCCGATGGATGACGTTGAACATTCTCTTGCTTGAAATTGCCCGGCTGACCGAATTATGCGGAACGTAATAATCAGGCTCGAAAGTCTCGATAATTCTTTTCGCGTCTTCTTCCCGAGGTTCCAAAACGACATTAACATCGGCGGTGAAACGATAAACCGAGTATTCCATCATCGCCATCGAACCCGTCAGCATATAAGCCAAACTCAGTTTTTCGATTCTCGCGGCGAAATCGTGCAAAATCCTGATCGGCAGTAAATTCTTTTTTTCCGTTCTACAATCCGCTCCTCACAATATCGTGCAGCCGCAGCAGTCCGACGCATTTCCCGTTTTCGACGACGGGCAAAACCGAGATTTGCGACGGGCGGTTTTCCATTATTCGCAGAGCGTCGAAGGCGAGCATCTCCGGCGCAACGACTGTCGGATTCGCCGTCATCATCTGTTCGGCGAGCAGGCTCGAAAAATTTTCCGGCGCGGTTTTTTCCATCGTTCGCCGCAAATCGCCGTCGGTGACGATGCCGATTAAAGTATGATTTTCGTCCACCACGTTAACCGCGCCGAGCGAGTATTGAGAAATCGCTTTGACGACTTCGAGCCAATTCGCTTCCCGTTTGATATTCGGACTGTCGCGCATCAAATCGGCGACCTTTAAAGTCAGTCGTTTGCCCAAACGTCCCGCCGGGTGATTGGCGGCGAAGTCTTCGGCGGTCAGATTTTTCGCCTCCATCAAGGTCATCGCCAGCGCGTCGCCGATGGCGAGCGCGACCGTCGTCGAGCAAGTCGGCGCGAGATTGAGCGGACACGCTTCCTGGTCAACCGACGCATCGAGAACGATGTCGGACTGCCACGCCAGAGTCGAGTCGGGATTGCCGACGATGGAAATCAGGCGAACTGCCCGCGCTTTCAGAGCGGGCAAAAGCAACAGAAGCTCGTCGGTTTCGCCCGAATTAGACAGCGCGATGACGACATCGCCGCTCGTGATAATTCCCAAACTGCCGTGCAGCGCGTCCGACGGATGAACGAAAATGGCGACCGTTCCGGTGCTGGTCAGAGTCTGCGCGATTTTCTGCGCGATCACGCCCGATTTGCCGATGCCGAGAACGACGATTTTTCCCTGACAGTTTTCGAGCATCGCCATCGTTTGCTCGACGACCGATTTTTTCAGACGCTGCACCGACTGCTCGATAGCGGCGGCTTCGAGCTTTAGTAATTCGACGACTTTTTCAAAACTATTTTTCACAATCGAAAGGTTTTATTTAAAGCTGCGCGGCACTTTCGCGTCGGTCAGGATGACGAAATCGCCGAGGTTCGCGTGTTTCGCCTGATCGAATTTCGTGAAATCGTCTTCGGAGCGCATCGTCACGACCGTAATTTTCGCGTTCGGGTTCGACTTCAAAAACTGTTCGGCGGTTCCCAGGCGATTTTCCGTGTGGAAACTGCCGTTGAGGTGAACGACGAGCGCGTTTTTCTCTGTTTTCGTGAACTCGGAAATCGAAAAAGCCATCGTCGCGTCCCAGAGTGCCTGCGCTTCTAAAACTTTTGACGGCGCGTGCGTTTCGCCGTTCGCATTTCCCATCAGAGCGTTAAATTTTCTGGAGTATTCGACGGAAGGCGCTGGATAGGGCAGCGGCGCAAGCCATTTTTTAGCGGCGGGTGAAAGTTGATCGAGCGGTGCGCGCCCATTGCGCGAAACCATATTGACGTAGCGGCGCGGCGCGTTCGCGGCAATCACCGGCAAATTATGCTGCTTGGCAAATTCCAACAGCGGGCGATAATCGGTTTTATAGTTATTCCACGGGCGGCTGTCGTCGAGAAACTTTTTTTCAGTGATTAAATCCTTTAGATACTCGTCAACAAGCGTCTGCACGTCGCGCTCGAACATTTCCATCGAGAGCGCAATTTTTCGATTTTTCACATAAACTTCAAAGGTTTTTTTGAAAATTTCGGCTTGCAGAAAATGCGCCGTCGCGTCGTCGTGATTTTCGCCGAGAAAAACGACCTGCGATTTCCCGGCAGCCTCGATAATCTGCCGGACGGTCGCGGCGTTGCCCTGCGCGTCGTAAACGCGGTAGCCGGCATCGGTGATTTGGGCTGAAGCAATAAAAGTCATTAGGTTGATAAAAGTCAAAGTCAATAGGAATTTGATCATAAAAGTTTCGGCAGTCTTTGATTGACGATTATATTATTTGTCTCAAATAAAGACGAGTGAAAAAAATTATGTTTGAAAATAGAACGAATCCAAAAATTGCGGCGCACGGATTCTGAGGTCAGATGACAATGATTTATTGTGTTTTCCGGCTTTTTGTTCAGATGGCACGTCTATTGCTAATTGACGTGCATAGCTTTTTAAGCTAAATAAATAATATAAAAGGGAAGGAGATTTGGTTATGAGTGAAGGAACAGTCAAAGAAGAAGTCGGCGGATTTAAAGATCGGGTAGTTGGTGATGTGAAAGATGCTTACGGTGCCGTCACGAGCGACCGCTCCACCGAGCGCGCCGGTGAAGCGCAAAACGCGATGGGCAATGCCAGACAAGCCAATAATGATGTTTTGGGCAGCAGCACCGGTGCTGCGACCGGCACCGCCGGCAGCAGCAGCGTCCTGACCGGAATGTTCCGAGACCGCGAAAGTGCTGAAAAAGCGTATCATTCGGCGATCAATCGCGGCTATTCCAAGGACGATGTTAACGTGATGATGTCGGACAAAACTCGTGATTCATGGTTTAGCGGCGACAGTGCCGATTCTGAGTTAGGCAGCAAGGCACTGGAAGGCGCGGGAGCGGGTTCGGCAATCGGCGGAACACTCGGCGCAATCATCGCCGGCATCGCGGCAATCGGCACGAGCGTTCTGCTTCCGGGTCTGGGGTTGGTCGTCGCCGGACCTTTGCTGGCGGCTCTGGCGGGCGCGGGCGCGGGCGGTTTGACTGGCGGATTGGTCGGCGCATTAATCGGTTCGGGAATTCCCGAAGAACACGCTAAAGCCTACGAAGAAGGAATCAGAAACGGCGGAATGGTCGTCGGTGTCACTCCGCGCAACAGCGAAGATGCAGATTATTTCGAGAAAGAATTTCGCAGCAATCGCGGCGAAAATATCTACCGCTAAGATAATTCAGACGATTCATTGAAACTCCTAAAAACAAAAACTCCGTTCTTTCGAGCGGAGTTTTTGTTTTTAGGAGTTACGGATTAAATAGTTTCGAGAGCCGTCAGAAGTTGGCTCCATTCTTTATCTTCCGAAATTCCGGGTTTACGTTTGCCAAAAAATAAGGCGACGTTATCACCTTTCTTATTGAAAAGTTCGAGACTCGTGACGATGCCGTCTTCCGTCGGTTTTTTAACTATCCAGGCGCGGACGATTTTGTCTTGATTGATGTGCAGATTGAATCGTTCGTCCAGCACATTAAACCAGCCGCGAGCCTCCTGAACTCGTTCGACTTCGCCGGTGTGAATTTGAATAATTCCGGCATTGCCGACGAAAATCATTATCGGCAGTTTGCGTCTGCTCGCTGTTTCGAGAACGAATTTGAAAGCGTCCGCGCCGACTTGCCGCGCCATTTTTTCCTCCGCCAGACGCAGAGCCTGTTCGCGGGCAACGCCGAATTTTCGGAGCAGCGGGAAAAAATCGTGCGTGTCTTTCAGATTCGCCCACGCCCTGCGAAATCCTTCGACATCAATTTCCGCATCGGCGGTTTCGGCGGTTTCGGCAGGTTTCGAGACTGTCTGCAAATACGGGCTTTGATCGACACTGCGATATTTTTCAATTAGTTTTTCGTAAACGGCGAAATCACTCGTTTCGGTCAAAAAGACTTTGTGAATCGCCGAGCCGTCCGCGTCGAAAAACTGAAAACTGTGAGTAGTGCCGCGCGGCGATTTGCCGGTAACGGCAAAGGCAAAATGCCATCTGTCAAAGAAGATTCGCAAATCAATGTCGTCGCCCAGCACCAAACCCATTCGGCGATGTCCGCTGATTACTTCGACTTCGCCGTATTGACCTTTGCGTTCGTGAACGATTTCGTCGTTGCGCGTCAACGCCATAATTCGTTTGAGCGCGGGCAGTTCTCGAAGAATCTCGGCGCATTTCGGCTCCAGTCGCGTGACGGTTTCGCCGACTTCGGTCGCCAGCAGTTCGGCTTCGCTGACGTTGAGATTTTCCGCCGCTTCTCGAATTCGCCAGCCGGAATTTTTTTCGCGTAGACGCGCCCAGGCTAGTTTTAAATCATTCGGTTTGACTGCGATAATCGGTGTCATAATTTTCCCCTTTATAATTCACCCGACGCGATTTTGATTTCAGCCGCAGCAGGTAAATTTATAATACCAAATCAATTCGGATCGAGCGTCTCGGGTCGAAACGGAAAGCGTCGGCGATCCGGTGCTGCGCCGGCAATGGACGCCATTTGTCGGTGCGCCCGTCACCGGATCGCTGCCGCTCCCTGTTTCGACAGACGCAAAAAAAGGCTCCCGCTATTTTAAGCGGGAGCCTTTTTTGACTGAAATCTGATTATCTATTGAAAGGCGAAGGAATCACCGTATCGCTCGCTAAACCGAAGCGTTGTTCGCGGACGATGCCGTTGATGCTTTGTCTGATTGACCAAACGCCGTTTTTGAAATTTGTCAGATCAGTTCTGCCGTCGCCGTCGAAATCACCGGTCGCCTGAGCGTCGGCGTTTTCGCCGAAAACGACGGCTTTTAATTCTCCGCCGTCGGCTAATTTAATTGACCAGGCGTTTTCGCCGCCGCGATAGATCGCCAAATCGCCGCGCCCGTCGCCGTCGAAATCGCCCATCAAAGCGCGGTCGCCGAATTGTCCGAAGTGTTCTTCGACCTCGGTTCGGCTTTCACTCAAGCGGAATTTCCAGGTTCCGTCGGCTTGATTGAAAAAGATGAAATCGGCTTTGCCGTCGCCGTCGCGGTCGGAGGCGAGCGGTATGAAATCGCCTCTTCCATTGGCGAACCGTTCGGTCACGGTCGCGCCGTTGGAACTGAGTTTAACCTGCCAGATACCCTTCAATTCGTTCCATACTGAAACGTCGGCTTTGCCGTCGCCGTCGAAATCGGACGGTATCGGCTGATCCGATGCCGTGCCGAAGTTTTCGACCCGTAAAGCGTTTGACGCAGACAACCAGATATACCAGACACCGTTCGACGGGCGAAAAACCGCGATGTCGGTGCGCCCGTCGCCGTCATAATCAGCCGGCACGAGACGGTCGCCCGCCGCGCCGAACGTCTGCGAAAGCAGCGTGTTGTCCGAACTGCGCTTGATATACCAATAGTGATCGGTGTTTCGATAAACCGCCACGTCCGTTCTGCCGTCGCCGTCGAAATCAAACGGCGCGTGATCGAAGAAAGTCGCTTCCGGTCGGAAGTTGACGGTTTCGCCCGAAGAGACGAAATTGATTCCGTGGTCGTCCTCGACAAACGAATGCACCTGCGTCGGCGATACAAACTGATAGCGGCGATGCCAAACCGTAAAGATGTAAGTTTCCCCGACCTGAACGTCGGTGAACCGGTAATATCCAAACGGATTGGTGTATGCCGTTCGGACATCGCCGTTGGAATCCTGCAATACAATCCGTGCGCGGAAGATGCCGCGCCCGTTCGGTTGTCTGACGCGCCCGCCGACTTCGACCGGAGCCGCCGACGGATCAAGCACACCCGCCGCCCATTGCGAGAAGTTGGTTACGCCCGGCGCGGTTGCCGTATTAGTTGCGGCATTGACCGAGCCGCCCGCAAAAACCGCCGTGGTGACACCTTCCCGACGCAGAACTTGATAGTTCGTTTCCGTGCCGGTGACATCCAGCGGGTCGAGATAGGTAAACGAAATATTCGCCGTCAGATCGCCGGTTTCGAGAACATTCCAATAACGCGAAGCCGATTGCGTCACGCTGCTTCCCGGTAAGAAAGCATCCGTCACGCTCACCGTCAGCGTCGAAGGAACCGTTCCGATTGCCGTGATAACCGCCGTGAACGGCGAGTATTCGGACGAGTTACCGAGTTGGCGCGAACCGTTGGGTGTCGTTCCGACCGGATAAATGAATGTTCCGGTCGCGCAGTATTGTTTCGCCAGATTACCGATAACGTAATTGCCCCCGCCGCCGCCTGAGACGGTGGCGTTACAGCCGAGCGTCAAAGTGTTAGCTCCCATATCAACGACTCCGTTAAGCGTCAGAACTTTGTTGACGGTAATGCCGCCGCCGAATGAAGTGTTGCTCGATAGAGTAATGTTGCTGTAAGTTCCGCTCGGAACCGTTGCCGCACCAATCGTGTAAAGATTAGGTGCCATTGCGTTTGTCGTTGGATTATAACCGATGTTTCCAGCCGCATCCGCTGCCGCTACATAGTAGGAAATCGCCTGTCCGCTTGCCGTTCCGGTAATCGGACAATTCCAAACGCTGTTTGTTGAGCCAGCAGTGCCGGTGCAAGCGTTTGAACTATAAACTGCCGCTCCATTGATCTTGAAGAAGATGGTTGCGCTTGTAACTCCGACCGCATCCGTAATCGTGACGCTGAGCGTCGGATTAACACTTTCATTCGGAATTAATGTATAGCTGATCACCGGAGCCGTTACGTCGCCGCCGCTGACGGTCACTGTAAAGGTCGCGTCAGTCGTCGTCATACAATTGTCGGTCGCCCGAATCGTGATCGTGTGCGTTCCGACCGGTCCGGCATTGCTGATCGAAACGATGCCCGTTGTATTGTTCACCATGACGGTTCCCGTAAAGGTTCCCTGCGATTGCACCGCAATCGTTGAAACGCTTCCGTTATCGCTTGGTCCAGTCAGCGGATTAACCGTCGTTGCCCCGCCGGTTGCCACCGAAGCATTGCTATAAGAAAGCGTCGGCGCGGAGTTCGCGGTCACGGTGACGGTCAACGTCGTCGTCGTCGTCAAAGTGCCGTCGCTCGCCTGCAACGTAAATGTTGCCGTCGTCGCGCCGCACGCCGCCACGACATTCGCCGTGATTACTCCGTTGGTGTTGACGATGTTGGAAATCGTCACGCCGTTTGAAGGA
>JAYVKL010000283.1:0-3193 GCA_043768465.1 Pyrinomonadaceae bacterium | reverse complement strand
CGTGCCGTCGGCGACACTTTCACGCTGTTAAAACACAGCCCGGATGTTCTTGAACATCACACTTTGGAAGCCGATTTGCCCGATCAGCCCGTTTTCATTTCCGCCGATCAGACGCAGTTGAAACAAATTTTCTGGAATCTGGCGCGAAACGCCGTCGGCTCGATGCCGGACGGCGGAACCCTGCTGGTAAAATTGTGCAAATTAAACGAGCGGCGCATCAGAATCGAATTCACAGACACCGGCTGCGGAATGTCCGCCAGCCAGGTCGAACGCCTTTTCGAGCCGTTTTCCAATTCGACGACCGGCGGAACGGGTTTGGGATTATCAATCGTTTATCAAATTATCCGCGATCACAGCGGCACGATTAACGTTCGCAGTCGTGAAAACGAAGGTACGACGATCACCGTCGAATTGCCGTCCGAATCGAAAAATACCGTTGCGCTCGACACGATGGATTCGAGCGAAATGCCGCATCAGCCGTCGCGTCTGGGCAATTTACTGAACGTCAGAAAATAATTTTGCCGCCGCGAGTCGAGCGATCCGAAATTTTTCTCTTGATAAACACCGTTGGTTTCTGTGAAAATAGATTTGGCGAAATTTTGCGGCGGGAAACTTTCAGAAACCTTCCGCTTTTGCCATTCCCTGATTAACTGATTTCCAATGTCAAATTTACTAATCGTTGACGACGAGCAAAGTTACCGACAGCTTTTAACGCTGGTTTTTGAAGGCGACGGACACCGGATTCGGACGGCGATGAACGGGCGCGAAGCTCTCGAAATGCTGCACGTCGAACCGGCGGAAGTCATTATTACCGACGTGCGGATGCCCGATATGGACGGCATCGAACTGCTGCGTAATCTCCGCGAAGTGTCGCCGGACATCGGGGTTGTTTTGATGACCGCGTTCGCCACCGTTGACACGGCGCGCGAAGCGTTTAAATTGGGCGCGGATGATTTTATTCAAAAGCCGTTCGATGTCGAAGAACTGAAAATCATCGTTAAAAAGGCGTTCGAGCGGCAGTCTCTGATCGTCGAAAACCGCGCCTTCAAACGCGCTCAACGCGAGCGCGGCAGCGTCAAAAACATCATCGGACACTCGGACAAAATGCAGGCGGTTTTTTCGATGATCGAAACCGTCGCCGAAGTCCAGTCAACCGTTTTGGTGACGGGCGAATCGGGAACGGGAAAAGAGTTGGTGGCGCGGGCGATTCACGATTTATCGCCCAGGGCGGAAAAGCCTTTTATCTCAATTAACTGCGGCGCGTTCACCGAAACGCTGCTCGAATCGGAGCTTTTCGGCTACGTCAAAGGCTCGTTTACGGGTGCCAACGCCAACCGCAAAGGGCTTTTTGAAGCCTCGCACAAAGGCTCGATTTTTCTCGACGAAATCGGCGAAATGTCGCCCGCGATGCAGGTCAAATTATTGAGAGTTTTGCAGGAAAGAAAAGTGCGCCCGGTCGGAGCGCACGACGAAATCGCCGTTGACACGCGGGTGATCGCCGCCACGAACCGCGATTTGAAGGCGATGACGGCGGACGGCAGTTTTCGCGAAGATTTATTTTACCGCATTTCGGTGATTCCGATTTCCCTGCCGTCGCTTCGTGAACGCCGCGAAGATATTCCCGAACTGGTCGCGCATTTCGTCAAAAAGTTTTGCGAGCAAACCGGCAGAGACTGCGCGGTGTCGGAAAAAGCGATGCAGTTTCTGGAAAGTTACGCCTGGCACGGCAACGTCCGCGAACTCGAACACACCATCGAACGCGCCGTCGCGCTGGAGCGAACCGGCGAAATTCAGCCGGAACGCCTGCCCGATCACATCACCAATTACAATGCGACGCGCATCAACGCCGAATTCAATTTGCCCGAAACCGGCATCAATTTAGTTTCACATCTGGACAATCTGGAAAAAACCTACGTCGTCGAAGCGTTAAAAAAATGCGGCGGCAGTCAAACCCGCGCCGCCGAACTGCTGCAAATGCCGGTGCGCTCGCTTCGTCATCTGCTCGACAAACACGAAATTCGCTCGCTTTCGGCGCAGATGCGAAGCAGCGATTGAAGAAGGCAAAAGTGGAAAAGTAAAAGGCAAAAGTGGAAATCTATTCGACACTTCTGCCTTTTACCTTTCTCTTTTTGCCTTCTTCAAACAGGTTTTGAGTTCAAAATCTTCCGAACCGCCGCCAACAAAGTTTCCCCGATGACATCCGGTGGTCTTTCTAATTTTTCAATCTCCCGGCTTCCGTAGCCGGTTAAAACCAGCGCGGTTTTGATTCCGGCGTTAAAACCCGTTTCGACATCAATCGCCTTGTCGCCGATGATCCAGGAGTTTTCCAAATCAATCGCGTAATCGCGCTGCGCCGCCTCGATCATTCCGACATTCGGCTTGCGGCAGCGGCAGCCGCTGGTCGGCAGATGCGGGCAAAAATAAAATGCGTCAATCTTGGCGGTCAAATCCGTTTGGATTTTCGCGTGAATTTCGTGCATCGCCGCTTCGGTGTAAAACCCGCGTCCGATGCCGGATTGATTGGTTAGGACGACGACTAAAAAACCGTTCTCCTTTAATAATCGAATCGCATCATCCGTGTCATCGAAAAACCGCAGATCTTCGATGCGCGAAAGAAAATTGACTTCTTCGATCAAAGTTCCGTCGCGGTCTATAAAAACCGTTTTTTGTTTTGGGCTTTCGGTCATCAAAGGAAATGAGAGTTTTCAAACGGTGACGGATTCAAGGTAATTAATCAACTTGTTCTGTGCCGTCCGGTTGAGCTGCACGGTTTCAAAGTAAATTTCCGGGTAAAGATAATCCTCGCCGCTTTCGTCAACAATTCTCAGATATTCGCTCGGATCGTTGGCGAGCGGTTCGAGAATCGGATAAAGTTTGCTCGGCGCAAACGAACCTTCGTCATCATCTTCCAAACACAGTGCAAAACCGATGATTTTCATAAATTTAATCTAAGAGCGTGTCTGAAAGGTCATTCAAGGGTCCGGTCTAGCTACCATCAAGCGTATCATCGCGGCATAAATCTATCGCTTCCGAGGTTTCGCCTAATGCTTCGTAATCTTTTGATAATCGCCGTTGTTTCGAGAGCCACCCGAAGGTCCGCTCAACGATCCACCGTTTCGGCAAGAGCTTGAAGCCTTTCTCGCCTTCCAACCGCAAGACCCATTCCAAAGTTACCTCCCGCCACCGCTGTAAT
>JAYVKL010000282.1:0-4806 GCA_043768465.1 Pyrinomonadaceae bacterium | reverse complement strand
GTTCTGACAGTTAATCAAAATCTGGCAATTCATTGCCCTGCCCGTTAATTACATAATCAATTGCCAATCCGACGCTTCGTTCATTCCATAAAAAACGGTTGCTTCCTTTGTCCGCCCAGGGACTTTTATCGCTTTTCCAACATTCGTTTTCGCGCATCTGTCGGGTTGAATTTGACTTAAAAGCGTTGAGCGCGATTTCAGGCTTTTTGACACCGATTACAACAACCGTGTGAACTTGACTTGTCCGCACGTTGACAGCCTGAAGATTCCATTGGCGAAATTCGCAAGTTTCACGAATAGCCTTTTCAACACACTCGCGCTGTCCGGCGTTTAAGATTACGGCATTACTCGTAAGCTGCCCGGTATTATGTCGCTGCCATCTTTGATTCGGAGCGATTCGAGGTGTTATATTGATTACCAAAACGGTCAATCGAACCGCGCTCATCGCCGTGCAGCCAAGTTCCGTAACAGCGAAATGTGATTAAATAAGCCAATGGAATATCAGTATCGTTCCACATAATTGTTATTCTTGTCAGAACCATCTGCGGTAGCGGATGGGTTTTCGCTGCTAGTTCGTCACTTTCCATCAGCGTTCACCCGCCCGCTACCGCAGGCGGTTCTGACAAGAAAACGCATCCGCTACCGCAGGCGTTTCTGACACTTCATCCGAAACACGCCAAAGCATTGCCCGGCTGTTGCCCGAATCGCAAACCAAAACCGTTTCGCCTTTGGCGTAAAGCCCGTAACTCCAGCTAAGACTGTCGCGCACCGGCATTTGCCAGCGATTATCGCCTTTGTCCTGGAAAGTGTGTTGTCCGGCGAGCAGTTTTGCCGACGCTCCGTTGCGGCAATCGTCAATATGCCAGCCCAGAAGCCGCGAACTGGCGGTGTCCGTCACAATCAGCCAATCACCGACCGACGTAACGGAATAGGGCATATTCAAACCCGCCGCAATCGGAAAATAATTCGTTTGATTGTGATCAACCAACGTGAAATCTTTTTGTCCGAGAACGACATCGCACGGCTGATTTGTTTGGGTCGGAATCGTGTTCCAAATAATTATTCGATTATTGCCCGCGTCCGCGACGCATAATTTTCCGCGCCAAACCGTAATGTCGTGCGCCCAGCGCATACTCGTCGCGTTCGGCTCGGTTCCGCCGTTTTCGTCGCGGGTTGCGAAATCGTTTTGACCCAAAATCAAATCTGCCGCCTGACCGTTTTTAGTCGGCAAACCGTTCCACATCAAAATGCGGCGGTTGCCCGTGTCGGCAACCCAGAGACGTTTGCCGTCCCAATAAACGCCGTAACACCAGAACATACTTTCCGCCGTCGGCGCGTCTTTCCCGCGATTGCCTTCGCCGCCCGAAAAATCGGCTTGACCGAGAACAAGATCGGCGGGCTGATTGTTTTTAGTCGGCGTGGAATGCCAAATCAATACGCGATGATTCCAAGCATCGGCGACGGCTAGACCTTCGCCGCAAGCCGTTACGCCGGTCGGAACATTCAAGGAAAATGCGTTGACTTCCGCCTTCGCGTTGCGTCCTTCGTGATAAAAATCCGGCTGACCGATGACGAAATCGGCGGGCGCGTTGTCAGTCGTCGGAATCGTTTTCCAACCCAGAAGGCGGTGATGTCCGGTGTCGGAAATCCACAGCGAATCGTCCGTTAAAATCGCGCCGCCGCGTGTGCCGAAAAAAGTTGAAGGCGTTGGCTTGACCGAAACAATCATTTCATCGCCGTTGTCGGTCGCGCCCAAAACCACGTCAGGCATCGGCTGAAGCAGCGGATGCGCAACATTTGCTGGCGATAAATCGTCTTGGCGAACGGTCGAATTTAGTTTTACTCGTAAAGTTTGAGTCATAATGTCAAAACCATCGGCGGTAGCGAATGAGCTTCTTGTCAGAACCGCCTGCGGTAGCGGATGGGTTCTCAATACTAATTTATCAGCAGTTACCAGCCCGCTACCGCAGGCGGTTCCGACAATTTCACCAGCCCGCTACCGCAGGCGGTTCTGACAAAAATAATTTGTTTGTCGCAGGCGGTTTAGATTTACTCTTCCAATCGAACTTCAACTTTATCGCCGACGACGCGAACGGCGTGGACTTTCAACTGCACTTCCGGCACGGTCAAACATTCGCCGGTTTCGAGCAGATACTGAAAGCCGTGATACGGGCAAGTGATTACGCCGTTGCTGACTTCGCCCATTTCCAGAGGCATTCCGAGATGAGCGCAGACGTTATCAACGCAACTCACGACTTCACCTTTGCGATACAACAAAACCGAGCGTTCCTTGATTATTTTTTCCGACACGCGATTTTCAGAAAGTTCGGCGAGCGAACAAATTTCGCGCCAGTTTAGTTTGGAATTCGCCGCAAACGGGCTGATGTAGTAAAGTTTCTGCTCACCATTCGTCTCGACTTCGGAACGCCCGCGACTGACTTGATTGATGTTGACGATTTCGGGACAGAATTCTTTGATAGATTTCTCGATGCCTTCCGTCAAAGTTTGACTGGACGACGGGCATCCGTGACACGAACCGACGAGGCGAATTTCAACCGTGTCGGGCGGTTTGACGGCAACTAATTCGACATCGCCGCCGTGTCCCTGAAGCATCGGGCGCACGGCATCTAAAGCCTTGAGCAAACGCGAGTTCAACGATTCTTTGACCAAGCCGTGATAGAGCAAAACGCCGTAAATAACCTGATCCTGCATCGCTTCGCGCAACTTTAATCCGGCGGCGGCATCATCTTTCAAAGCGCGAATCAAACGCTTGAAAGCCTCTTTGTGCAGTTCTTCAATCGAAGTCTTCAATGCCGTGACGGACAACTGATAATGGTCTTCCCAGCCCGCGACGACCATTTCGAGCTTGTCTATGTTGCCCGCCAAACGCGCCAAATCCTCCGCGCTGTTCGTCTGTAATTGTGTTGCCTGTTCAGACATATTCTTGTCAGAACCGTCTGCGGTAGCGGGCGGGTTTTGGTTGAAAAGCAGTCGAGTAAATGTCCACAAAACCAATCCGTTGCCGCAGCCGTTTCCGACATTAAGCGTATTTCAAATCTTTGAATAAATACGGCATCAACGCGCCGCTGACAAAGCCGCCAATGATCGCCGCCGCCCACATCGGCATCAGGAATTTGCCGAGCAGAATGATTAGAATAACCGCCGCCGCGACTCCGATTGCGCCTTGCGTGAACACGAGTTTGTTATCGCGGAACAGCTTGCCCTTGATAAACATCTGCATCGAACCGGTGAACATTTCCCACATATTTTTTGTCAGAATCGCCGCCGGCAGCGGGCGAGTTATTTTGTCGGAACCGCCTGCGGTGGCGGGCGGGTAATCAGTAGCAAATAGTCGCCTGAGTTGTCACAAAAACCCATCCGCTACCGCAGATGGTTCTGACTTATGAAATCAAAGCCAGAATTATTATCCCGATAATCACGCCTGGAACTGCTGCCGACAAACCGAAAAGACTGCCCATCAACGCCGCAAAACCGTTGCCTAAATCTTTTCCACCGACGATTTTGCCAACTAACGCGCCGCCTGCCGCGCCGAAAATAAATCCGACTAAAACCGAAAATATAATTATGATTATTGACATAAATTTCTGTAGCGGTGGCTTGTCCTCGCCCGCTTCGTTAATACGTTCAAGAAAGCCCAAAAAGGGCAACCACAAGGGATCGCCTTAATGTAATAAACCGTTGCCGTTTGAAGCCGTTAATTCCTGCTCGATCTCCTTCAAAGTTTCCGTGATATTCGCCACACCTTCCATCTGTTTGAAGCGGTTGAAAATCTCCCGCGTTTCCTGATACAGCGCGTAAGCCGCCTTTAAATTGCCGCGATTGCCTTTGCTCAAATCCATCGTGTCGTCGGGCAAACTCCGCAAAACATTGGCTTTATTGGCGATGGTGTTGGCGTATTCCATCGGCGTATCGCGTTTGTTTCTGACGCGCAAGGCTTCGTCGTAAGCCTCAATCGCCCGCATATTATTCGCCAGCGCGTGACTCGACGAAGAGTATTGCAGCGCGTTCCCTAAATTGTTGTTAATCATCGCGTATTCGCTCGGATGGTCAATGATATTGATGACTTTCAGGACTTCTTCAAACGACTGCACCGCCAAAGCCTCGCGCATTTTGCCGCGCTCGTCCGACATCGGCGTTGACAGATAACAAATCGCCAGATTGTTGTGCAGAATGGCGAAATCCTGCGGGAAATCTTCTTTGGTAAAAACGCGCAGCGCGTTGTGATAATGCTGAATCGCGTCGTGAATCCGCGCCGCGCCATTCTGCGCCAGCGACTGCGTGACCAAACCCAAGTTCAATTCGGTTTCGGCGGCTTCTTCCTTCAACTCGAATTCCTTAAATGTTTTGAGAGCGTCTTCAAACGAATTCTGCGCTTTGTAAAGATTTTCATTGCCGCCGGTCGGCAGTGTTTGATACGCCGTTGCCTGTCGCGCCTTGATTCGCGCCCGCAGCATCACCGCCGGCGCGGGACAAATCTCCAGAGCGCGGGCGTATAAAACGATTGCGTCTTCGATTTGCTTCGCGCTTTTCGGCTTTTGCTGAATGCCCATCGCCATCTCCATCAGCATTTCAGCTTTTTCCTCGTCGGTCGCGTCTTCGGACTCAACGGCTTTCAGCGCGGCTTCAAAGTTTGCATCGGAAAGAGTCGCCATTAAGAGAAAATTCTCCTGACAAAAAACTTATAACGATTGAATTAGATGGATTTTTAACTGATCAGCGCAAGCATAATCCTAACTAATTGGATTGTCAACTACTCTTTCAAATTGCAAACTAAGTTTGCAACCA
>JAYVKL010000281.1:0-14839 GCA_043768465.1 Pyrinomonadaceae bacterium | reverse complement strand
TTATGCGTGAGAAATCGCCGCGCCGCGCCGACGCTTTCACGGCTGAAGCCGTCACTCTGAACTTTTCAAAATGCCTTAATACTTTTGCTCACCTGCTTATTTTTATCGGAGCGGTTGGATTACTTTGCGGCAAGCACGTCAATCTTCTCGATTTTCGGCGGGGCGGCTAAAAGCGCGTCGGCGTTCGCCATCAACGCGGCGGCGACTTTACCGTTCAGATGCGCGTCGCGTCCTTCTTCGCCGTCGAACGTGTCGAAAATTCCGAACGTCGAAGCGTCGAATTTGACCGCATACCACGTTCTGGTCAACGGTTCGTCGTTGACTAAATCCAAACCGCCGTTCAAAAACGCTTCTACTTCGGCTTCCTTCCCGGCTTTCGCTTCGAGCCGGACGAATAATCCCTTTTTAACCATAAATAATTTTTCCTCTCTCGTTGTTTCGTTAGATTAAGGCGCAAATAATTTCGCCTTACGGCAATCATAGAATTTTGAAAATCGAATGACAACGAAACAGAATGAATTGCCGTGCGCCGCCGTCGAATCTATTTGCGGACAACCCGCAGAATCTCGCCCGGCGCACTCTCAATGCCTTTTGAATCAACGGCGCGAACGTAATAAAAATAAATTTCGCCCGACTCGACTCCCTCGTCCTTGTATTCGGTCGTCGGAATCGGCGCGTCGTTGCGCCGTTCCCAGTGTTCGAGCGGCACGTCTTTGTCAATCGAGCGATACATATTGTAACCGGCAAAATTAACCAGAGGGTTTTGCGCGAAACGATTTCCGGCGTGGTCGGTGAACGTGCTTTTCGGCGTAACGGGCGCGGTTTCAACGCCGTCCGCGTCAATCTGCGTCAGCTTGTAATAATAGCGCGTCCCGATTTCGGCAGCGGTGTCGTTGTAATTCCCGTCCCGAATCGGCGCATCCGTTAATCTCTCCCAAAATGCAAACGGCAGGTTTTCATTGACCGAGCGATAAACGTGAAAGCCGACATATTTTTTAGAAGCCTGCTGCAAAAGTTTTCGTTTTTGTTTGATTTTGTGTTTGTTCATAACTGCTTTTGGTGTTCAACCTACTTTCGCTTCAATCTTTTATAAACTTGTCGGCGGTCTTCGACCATTAAAACCTTTACTTCTCGCCCTGAATCGTTAATCTCGTAAATAATTCGATAGCTCCCGACGCGCAATTTATATGCTTCACGCGCCGCCAATTTCTCCGCACCGAACACACGCGGATTCGCTTCGAGTTGCCGCAGATGTTCAACGATTCGGTCGTGCGTTTTCACTGAAACGCTTTCGAGTTCTTTAATAGCGGATTTGACGAGAACGATTTTATACGGCGTTACTTTCTCGCCGAACGCTGCGCCAGATAATCATCGAGCGATACGGTCGGCTCAGTCTTGCGCTTCTCGATAACGGCAGCGTAGCGCAAATCTCCGGCGAGCGTTTCATCTTCAAGAAGTCTATTGATAAACGCTTCGCGCTCGCTTTTTTTCAATGCTTGAAACGCAGTGTAGAAAACTTCGGCAGTAGCTTGCGGTTGTGTCATAGCGAGAGAATTATAGCATCAAAGATGAATGAACTTATAAAAACTTTTTTGAGGTTAGCTATTGATTATAAAGAAGTTTCTTCAGAAACATTTGTCTGCATATTTAGCAGGTATGTTTCGTATTTGTTTTTTAATTTCCATATAACAAAAATACATACAAAATAAATTACTGTCATAACCAGATAAGTTCCGACTTTGGGAGGCGTTGAATTCAAACCTAAGACACCTGTTAGAAAGTAAATTGGATAAATTGGAATAGTCGAGTAAAACAAAAACGCGCCCGCATAATTAGGTTTTGTAAAGTAAAGAAAAATGAAAATGCTCGATATTACTAGAGCCACAATTCCAAAAGGCGCGAATACACCCTGAACTAAAATTTGGTAAATTGTATATGCACCATTAAGAATTGATACAAAAACAATCGGTTTCAATGGATTACTGTTCATTAATTTTTCAAAAGGTTGTCGTCGGAAAAAAGAGCGAGGACAATCCTCGCTCTTAAGCACCCCAACAGAAATAAGTTAGACTTTGTAAATCTAGAACCCTTATAACTATTGGACTTTGACAGATGAAACACTAATCTAATTTTGTTGAGGTGCTTACAAGCATTGGTTTAATTAAAACACTACACCGTCGGTGCGGCTTTCATCGTTTCGGCTTCCGTTTTATCGGGAACGGCGCGGACGGCTTCGAGATTTTTGGTTTTCTCGAAGGTAGTGTCCGCCGGTTCAAAGCGCGGCGCGGCTAAACCCAATTCGGGCGAACGCCAGAGATTTGAAACGAGCAGTTCGCGGATGAACGTCATTTCTTTGGGCAGACGGTCGTAGATTTTGTAAAATAACTCGTCGTGCGAAGCGATTTCCTTGAGCCACAAATCGCGGTCGAGACTCATTACTTTTTCAAAGTCTTCGCGGGTGAAATCTTCCATTCCGCGCCAGTCCAAATCTTCGTAACGCGGCATCCAACCCAAAGGCGTTTCGATGCCGATTGATTTGCCGCGCGAGCGTTCGACAATCCATTTTAAGACGCGCATATTATCGCCGAAACCGTTCCAGAGAAATTTGCCTTCCGCGTCTTTTCTGAACCAGTTGACCGAAAAAATGCGCGGCGGTTCGGGAATCTGCCGCCCGAAATTGAGCCAGTGCGCGAAATAATCGCCCATATGATAGCCGCAGAAGGGCAGCATCGCAAACGGGTCGCGGCGCACTTCGCCGATGTTGCCAAAGGCGGCAGCGGTCATCTCCGAACCCATCGTCGCCGCCATATAAACGCCGAACGCCCAATTGAACGACTGCTGAATCAGCGGCACAACGCTGTTTCTGCGCCCGCCGAAAATAAACGCCGACACGGGAA
Source organism: Pyrinomonadaceae bacterium (assembly GCA_043768465.1). Taxonomy (GTDB): domain Bacteria; phylum Acidobacteriota; class Blastocatellia; order Pyrinomonadales; family Pyrinomonadaceae. The sequence continues at coordinate 11,942 of JAYVKL010000281.1, read as the reverse complement.
CGCCTTTCGGGTCGTCGAATCTATCGTCAATTACCGGACACTGAATCGAGGGCGCGGTGAAACGTGAATTCGGGTGCGCGGCTTTGACTGCGCTGTTCGGAGTCCAGTCGTTTCCCTGCCAGTCAATCGCGTGCGCGGGCGCGTCGCCGTCCATTCCTTCCCACCAGACATCATTGTCGTCGGTCAACGCGACGTTGGTGAAAATTGTGTTCGACTTGATGGTTTCCATCGCGTTCGGATTGGTTTTGTAGTTCGTTCCGGGCGCGACACCGAAAAATCCGGCTTCGGGATTGATGGCGTGAAGTTTGCCGGTTTCGTCCGGCTTAATCCAGGCGATGTCGTCACCGACAGTCGTTACTTTCCAGCCTTCTTCCTGAAATGCTTTCGGCGGAATCAGCATTGCGAAATTAGTTTTCCCACACGCTGAAGGAAACGCCGCGCAAACGTAATCCTTGTTGCCGTCGGGTGATTCGACACCGACGATCAACATATGTTCGGCAAGCCAGCCCTGCTCGTGTCCGAGCGTCGAAGCGATTCGCAACGCCAGACATTTTTTGCCCAGAAGCGCGTTGCCGCCGTAACCCGAACCGTAACTCCAAATCGTGCGTTCTTCGGGAAAATGAACGATATATTTATCTTTCGGGTCGGGCGAACACGCCCATTCGACATCTTTTTCGCCGTCCGCCAGCGGCATTCCGACTGAGTGCAGACAATAGACGAATTCGCCGCTGCCCAACGCTTCCAACGCTTGGTTACCCATTCTGGTCATCAATTTCATACTAACGACGACATACGGCGAATCGCTCAATTGAACGCCGAACTGCGAAATCGGCGAGCCGATCGGTCCCATACAAAACGGCACGACATACATCGTTCTGCCCTTCATCGAACCGTCGAATTTCGGCGAGAGCGTCTCTTTCATTTCCTTCGGAGCCATCCAATTATTAGTCGGTCCAGCATCGCCTTTCGCCAAACTGCAAATATATGTGCGGTCTTCGACGCGGGCGACATCCGACGGATGCGAACGCGCTAAAAACGAGTTCGGGCGTTTTTCCGGGTTCAGTCGAACGAATGTTCCGGCTTGCACCATTTCTTCGCACAGACGGTCATATTCACCCTGCGAACCGTCGCACCAAACCACTTCGTTCGGCTTGCAAAGTTCAACCATTTTCGTTACCCATTTAATCAACTCAGGATTTTTGACATTTTCGGGAATAGTTAAATTTTCCATAGTTTTCTCCAGATATAATTGCTGTTTTTAAAAAAAATAAATTAAAAGCGGCGGCTCAAAAAACGCCGTCAAATGTTTGTTCGGAAGCGGAACCAAACAGAATTTCGATAATACAAGATACGAGATTTCGTGAGCCGAATCAAGCAACCCGGCGACGGCGTTCAAAATGTTGGCGCAAAGTATGCCCGATGACAGCCGCTACGATAATCGCGCCGCCGAGAACAGCCCAGCCGCTCGGACTTTCGCCGACGAACAGAAAAACCCACACCGGATTCAAAAGCGGTTCGACGAAACCGATGATGCTCGCGTCGAGCGAACGCACGCCTTCGGAAATGCCTTTGGTAAATAAAATATAAGCGATGCCGATTTGGAATATGCCGAGGAATAAAATGGCTGAAACGTCCGTTCCGTTCGGCTGCGGCGGATTTTTTACTAAAAAGGGAAACATCAGCAGAACGATGATTAAATTGCCGTAGAAAACCGACAGCGCGGGATTTTTACGCAGCGAACGCGGATGGCGCAGAAACACGAAATACAAGCCGAAGAAAATGCCCGATAAAAGCGCGGCGACGTTTCCCGTAAAAACGTCGGCGGCGAGTTTGTTCGCGGCGTTTTGCGGTTCGAGAAAAAAGAAACTCATTCCCGCCAGACAGAGAACGACGGTTATCAAATCGGCAAATCGAAATTTTTCCTTCAGAACAAACGGCGCGAGAACCAAAATATAAATCGGCGCGGTATATTGGAGAAAAATCGCGTTCGCGGCAGTCGTATTTTTATTGGCATAGACGAAACAAGAGAGCGTTCCGGCGTAAAAAAAAGATGTCAAAAGCGTGAATTTGTCCGGTCTTAAGCCGTGACGACCGGTGAAAACCGCGACGGTGATTGCCGCCAAAAGCGACCGTCCCGCATTGACGGCGAAAGCGTCGAGTGTCGTCATCTTGATAAAAACGCCGCCGGTTGACCAGAGCAGAACGGCGACGAGAATCAAAAAGACCGGCGGAAATTTGGACGGCTGATTTTCGGTTGACATAAAAAGAGAAAGCTATGGCGCAAAAGAAAATGTTTCCGCTGATAAATGCAATCTTTTTGTTGATGAATTTACCGGTTTTTGGAGGGTTTTCGCCTTCGTTCAGAGTCCAAACTTCAGTTTGTTCTTCCGACCGCGAAGCGCGGCGGAAACACGCCGAGGGCGTGGACTCTGAACGAGGGCAAAAATTTTCACGGCTGAAATTATTTTATTCGTCGGTCATCGCCGTCGAAATGGCTTCGCGCAGTTTGGCGGCGGAAGTCGTCGCCGGTTCGAGCGTCACGTCGGCGACACCGCCGTAAATTTTTTTGCCGAACACGCCGTTCCAAGGAGGAATCACGATGGAAACCGCGCCGTGCGCTTTCGCCTGACACGCCAGCCGCAGCAGTGGTCTGGCTTCGTCGCCCTGATTATAACCGAAGATTTTCATCTGTTTGCGCTCGCGCGGCGTAACTTCGGAGAGTTTGCCCGCGCCGCCGAGAACGCCGACCCAGCAGGTTCCGCAGGCGGCGGAACGGCATTCGACGGGAATCACGCCTTCGCCGCGCCGGAAGTCTCTCTCGACCCAATTTTTCGATTGGTCACGCGCCGCGCCCGAAGCGATTTCTTCGTCGTTCGTCAGACGGAATTTTCCGCTGTCGGTGTCGTCAATATAATTGACCGTCCACTGCTGATTATTCGTTTTCAAAAATCCGAAAATGCCCTGCGAATCGTCTTTGGCGCGTTGTTCGACGATTTTCTCCGGCGATTGACCGGCGGATTTCGCATCCACCGAAATCGCGCCCGCCGATTGTTTGAACGCTTCGAGACCGACTTGCACGAGCGTCATCAAACCGACCATTGTGATTCCGACGGTTAAATTTTCAGAGGTTTTCGCGGCACTCGCGGCATCGGCGGCGAGGCGGCGGATTTCGTCGGCTAAATCGCCGGTTTCGCTCGTGAAATCGGCGGCGTGTTTGACGATTACCTCTCTGGTTTCCTTCCAGAAACGGTGTCCGTAAAGAAATCGGTGCGACGAATCAATCTGATTTTTTAATTCGTATTCGCCCTGCATCACGAATTGCTGAATCGCTTTTTCTCTGTTTTCCGCCGACTGCAAATAGCGGAATAATTCCAGAGGATAAAAGCGAAACCAGATTTGCACGGCGTGGCGGTCAACCTCGTGAATCGCCGGCGCGACGCTCGTCAAAACGCCGAGCCACTGTTTCTCGTTAAATTTGTTTAAGAAGTTTTCAAATGTTGTCATAACTTAAAATTGCTTTTTTCAATAAATTTTTGAATTCAACATCATAACAATTGAAATCGTTCTCGCAAAACTCGCCGGTTTTGACCGGCGGGTTTCACCGGCGGGTTTCACCGCCGCCAATCCTTGGAATTGAATCCGAAATTTATTTTCCGAGGAATTGAATCCGAAATTTATTTTCCGACGAAATCATATTTGTGAAGGTTGACTAATTTTATTTTATATATTTTGACTTGAGGCTGGTTTGAAAACTCAGGATTTCGCCCACGAAACACACGAAAAAAGGAAAGAAATTACTTTAAGTTTGTTTTATTTTTCGTGTGTTTCGTGGGCGAAAAATAATTTTCAAATAGCTTTTTAGAGGAACCGGAGAATCGGGCGACGATATAAAACTTAAAACATCGCTCGCCTGGCAGTCGGCGGTTGAAATAAGACGTGCGGAAATTTTTGTTGAGAATCTTCACCAACCAGCAAGGAGAATAATTGTGACGGAAATTTTAAAAACAACAAACGAAACGGGAAATCTCGAAACGAGCAAATCAAGTTCGAGACGTTCCTTTATTAAATTATCGAGTGCCGCTGTGCTGACGGCGTTCGCGTTCGGAGCGTTAAATCCCGATACATTGCGGGCGAAAGACGTATTTTCAGGTTTGCCGATTGAGAACGACAAATCGAGTTCGGTTGATTTGGGCAAAGGCGACACGGGAGTTTTGAACTACGCCTACGCCCTCGAACAACTCGAAGCGGCGTTTTATTCGCAGGTGATTTCGACTCCGTACTCGGGAATGAGTTCGGCGGAACGGGCGATTTTAACCGACATCCGCGATCACGAAATCGCGCATCGGGAATTATTCAAAACCGCGCTTGGCAAAAAGGCGATTCCGGGTTTGCAGGTTAATTTTACCAGCATCAATTTCGGCAGCCGCGACAGCGTTCTCGGCACGGCGAAAACTTTTGAAGATTTGGGCGTGTCGGCTTACAACGGCGCGGGTCAGCTTTTGAAAGATGTTAATTTTCTGCTTTTGGCGGGGAAAATCGTTTCGGTCGAAGCCCGTCACGCGGCGACAATTCGTGATTTAATCTCGCCAATGTCCGCCGCGTTTGCCGGCGATGATGCCGTAGATTCGAGCGGATTGGACAAGGCGCGAACACCTTTGGAAGTTTTGACCGCCGCCGCGCCGTTTATCAGAACGCCCGTTACCGCGAAAAAATTACCGAAGCCGAAAAATTAACCGAAACGAGAACGAGGAGTAAAAAATGAACATTATAAAATCACTTTTAGAAACTATCGAACCCGACATCATTAAAGATATGACGGCGCGGCGCGAGCCGCTTGAGAAAGCCAAAGCGATGACCGCCGGAATGGGAACGGCAATCATTTCGGTCGGCGCACTCGCGGGCGCGGCTTTCGGGAAAGACGACAAACTGCCGGGTAAAATCGCCGATGTTTTGAATTTCGCATTGACGCTCGAATATCTCGAAGACGAATACTACCGCACGGCACTCGGCTCTTCCGGTTTGATTCCGCGCAACACGCAGGCGACTTTTTTCCAAATCAGCAAACATGAATCCGCGCACGTCGCGCTTTTAAAATCCGTTTTAGGAAGCAAAGCCGTTGTCAAACCGACTTTCGACTTCACGGCGGGCGGCGCGTTCGGCGACGTTTTCAGAAATTATCAGACGTTTCTCGCCGTTTCGCAGGCGTTGGAAGATACGGGCGTTCGCGCCTATAAAGGACAGGCGGGGAACTTACAGGGCAACGCGAAGATTTTGACGGTCGCGCTGCAAATTCACTCGGTCGAGGCTCGCCACGCGGCGGAAGTTCGCCGTCTGCGCGGTGAAAAAGGCTGGATTTCCGGCGATTCACGCGGAACTCTGCCCGCGCCGACGCAAGCGGTTTATAACGGGGAGGGCAACACGACACAGGGCGGCGCAAATCTCAACGGTCTCGCCGGACTGTCAAGCGACGCGATCACCGAAGCGTTTGACGAGCCGTTGTCGAAGGAGCAGGTGCTGGCAATCGCCGGATTATTTATTAAAAAGTAATTTAAGAGTCCGTAAATTTAATTTTGAAGTATTTTTAATTCTCTGCGTCCTCTGCGCCTCTGCGTGAAATTTCTTTTTAACAGAAATAATTTCGCGCAGAGGACGCAGAGAGCAAACACCAAGAAACTTAATTTACACACTATTTAATAGACTTCGTTTCGCAGGTAAACTCGATTTGCCTGCGAGATTTTTTTGGGTTAAACTTAACGCCGGTTAAAAATTTTTAACTATAGTTCATTTTCGTTAAATGATTAAAAACGCGCCGAAAAAATTAACCGTTTCCAAAGAAGATTACCTGAAAGCGATTTGGAGTCTGTCGAAACGCCGCGCCGAAGATAAACCGGAAGTCGGCACGAACGATTTGGCGGAGACGCTCTGCGTCAGTCCGCCCGCCGTCTCTCGAATGCTCAAGCAGATGGAAAAGCAGTCGCTCGTCTCGCACACGCCTTATTACGGCGTTCGCCTGACCGACAAAGGGCGCGAAGTCGCCGTCAAAGTCGTGCGCCGTCATCGTCTGCTCGAACTGTTTTTGTGGAAAATTCTAAACTACGACGGAGACGCGGTTCACGACGAAGCCGAACGACTCGAACATCACATCTCGGAAGAATTTGAAATGAAAATTGACGCGCTACTCGGCTTTCCCAAAAGCTGTCCGCACGGCAGCCCGATTCCGAACCGCGAAGGAATTTTTTAGGTTTAGAAAACTCAAACAGTTTATCTTAACGATTAAGACAGAAATTTTATATGGACAGCAATCTTTCCGAAACAAAACCGCTGACCGGCTGGCGCAGACAGTCGCCGCAGCCGAGTCTGCCCGAAGCGAACGCCTCTCTATCCGTCCCGAAAAGCGCGGGCTTCTGGCGCAAAATGCTGGCTTTTTCCGGTCCCGGCTACTTAATCGCCGTCGGTTATATGGACCCTGGAAATTGGGCGACCGATTTGGCGGGCGGCGCGCGTTTCGGCTACACATTGCTGTCCGTCATTATGATTTCCAATCTGATGGCGATACTTTTGCAGAGTCTCGCGCTTCGTTTGGGAATCGTCACGGGACGCGATTTGGCGCAGGCGTGCCGCGATCATTATTCGCCGAAAGTTTCTTTTCTATTGTGGATTTTGTGCGAAGTTGCCATTATCGCCTGCGATTTGGCGGAAGTCATCGGCTCGGCAATCGCGCTTAATCTGCTGTTCGGCATTCCGCTGATTTACGGCGTTTTGCTGACGGCGTTCGACGTGATGATTCTTTTACTGCTGCAAAATCGCGGCTTTCGATGGCTCGAAGCCGTCGTCATCACGCTCGTCGCCACCATCGGCGTTTGTTTTCTAGCAGAGATAATTTTTTCGCGCCCGGAAATCGGCGGCATTCTGCGCGGCTTCGTGCCGTCTTCGCAAATCATCACGAACCCGGAAATGCTCTATATCGCCGTCGGAATTTTGGGTGCGACCGTGATGCCGCATAATCTTTATCTGCATTCGTCCATCGCGCAAACGCGCCGTTACGAACGCACGGCGACGGGAAAGCGCGAAGCGATTAAGTTTGCCACGCTCGATTCGACGTTTGCTTTGATATTTGCACTGTTCATCAACGCCGCGATTTTAATCGTTGCCGCCGCGACGTTTCACACGAGCGGCAATACGGAAGTTGCGGAAATCAGCGATGCTTACCAGCTTCTCTCGCCGCTGCTCGGCGTTTCCGGTGCCAGCACTCTGTTTGCCGTCGCGCTGCTGGCTTCCGGTCAAAATTCGACTTTAACCGGAACGCTCGCCGGACAAATCGTGATGGAAGGTTTTCTGGATATTCGGGTTCGCCCGTGGCTGCGGCGGCTGATTACGCGCTTGATTGCGATTGTCCCGGCGGTCGTCGTAACATTTTTCTACGGCGCGTCGGGAACGACGCAGCTACTTATTCTCAGTCAGGTCGTGTTGAGTATGCAGTTGAGTTTCGCCGTATTTCCGCTCGTGATGTTTACCAGCGACAAATTGAAAATGGGCGAATTCGTCAATCCGTTATGGCGCAAAATTCTCAGCTACGCCGTCGCCGTCGTTATCGCCGGATTGAATGTTTGGCTGTTGACGCAAATCTTCTGCGAGTGGTTGGCAGCATAAAAAGTATGCAAATGTTTGGGGTTTTCGGGACATTTTGTTTTCGTTCAGAGTTCACGCTTGAGCGTGTTCTTCCTTCGAGCGAAGCGCGACGGAAACAAACTGAAGTTTAGACTCTGAACGAGATCAGATGAAATTTAGTTTATAGCGGAATTGGCGCGAAGTGAACTTGACAAACATTTTCTCGTGTTGTAAATTCTAAAGTTTCGGACAAACAAGTCTGACGCAAACGGTAAACGCAGGTTTACGAATTTGCTTAAAAGCGAAGGCATTTGGATATTCAGATGCCGAACATTTATTGTGGCGTAAAACTAAACGTCGCGGGTTTTGAAAAAGGAACGCTCCAGCGTTTAGGGCAAATCAATCAAACAATTGTTTTGCTATTCTAAATAAAGCCACGCCACAGAAAAGTTGAAAAGGGAACAGACGCGCTTTTGTAAAACGAATCCCGAAAAGTTTTAGTAAATAAACATATTTGCAGGTAATCGCTTGCGCTGACTGCCGGAACAAATTTCGGTAAGACGCAGGTTTGAGGTTACTGTCGTTTTTAGTTTTAGGGAAAGCCGATACAAATCGGAGAGAAAGAAATTATGCCGACAATCAATCAACTTGTTCGCAAAGGTCGCCAAGCGGTCAAATACAAAACGGCGAGTCCGGCACTGCAAGCCAGCCCGCAGAAGCGCGGCGTTTGCACTCGCGTCTACACGCAAACGCCAAAGAAACCGAACTCGGCACTGCGAAAAGTGGCGCGTGTTCGCCTGACCAATCAAATCGAGGTGACAACTTATATTCCGGGCATCGGACATAATTTGCAGGAACATTCGATTGTGTTGATTCGCGGCGGTCGCGTTAAAGATTTGCCGGGCGTTCGTTACCACGTTATTCGCGGAACGCTGGATTCGAGCGGTGTCGCCAATCGAAATCAGGCGCGTTCAAAATACGGCGCGAAACGCCCGAAAGGAAATGCGCCCGTGAAAGGTAAAAAATAAACGGCTAACAATTAACAGCCAACAGTCGCCAAACTGATAACTGATACCAAACTGATAACTGATTAAGATTATGCCAAGAAGAAGAGTTGCAGGAAAAAGAGAAGTTTTACCCGATCCGGTTTACAACAGCATAATGGTGACGAAATTCATCAACGGCATTATGCTGACGGGAAAAAAGGCGATTGCCGAAGGTATTTTCTACGGCGCGATGAATAAAGTTGCCGATAAATCGGGCGAGGAAGCTCTGAAAGTTTTCAAAAAGGCGATTGATAATGTCGCACCGGCTCTGGAAGTCAAATCACGGCGCATCGGCGGCGCAACTTACCAGGTTCCGCTCGAAGTCAGTCGAGACCGCCGCAGCACTCTGGCGATTCGCTGGATTGTCACTAACGCCCGCAAGCGCGGTGAAAAAACGATGGAAGACAGATTAGTCGGTGAACTGCTCGACGCAACCAACAATCGCGGCAACGCCGTCAAAAAACGCGACGAAGTTCATCGGACGGCGGACGCAAACAAGGCTTTCGCGCATTACCGATTCTAAACAGTCAACAGTTATCAGTTATTAGTCAACACAAAGCAATCGGTAACTGAATAACTAATGACCGACAACCGAAGAAGATGGCAAACACAAGTTTAGAAAATTATAGAAACATCGGTATTATGGCGCACATTGATGCGGGTAAAACCACGACCACCGAGCGTGTGCTTTTCTACACCGGCGTTTCGCACAAAATCGGCGAAGTTCACGAAGGAACGGCGACGATGGACTGGATGGAACAGGAACAGGAGCGCGGAATTACAATTACCTCCGCTGCGACGACCTGCTTTTGGACGCGCAATAACGTCGAGCATCGAATCAACATTATTGATACGCCGGGACACGTTGATTTTACGATGGAAGTCGAACGCTCTTTGCGCGTTCTCGACGGCGCGGTCGCGGTTTTTGACGGCGTTGCCGGAGTTGAACCGCAGTCGGAAACCGTTTGGCGGCAAGCCGATAAATATGGCGTTCCGAGAATTTGCTTTATCAATAAACTAGATCGCGCCGGTGCTTCGTTTGACCGTTCGTTTCAATCAATCATTGATCGCCTCGGTGCCAACGCCGTCGCCCTGCAAATTCCTATCGGTTTAGAAGATAAACTGAAAGGCGTGGTTGACCTGATTACGATGAAAGGGTTGATTTGGGATGACGAAACCAAAGGTGCCGAATACCAGATTACGGACATTCCCGCCGATTTAGTGGATGCTGCAAAAGAAGCCCGCGAAAAACTGGTCGAAGCCGTTTCATCAATTGACGATGATTTGATGGGAAAATATCTGGAAGGAACGGAAATATCCGAAGCCGAAATTCGCAAAGCCCTTCGCCAAGGCACACTCGAAATGAAAATCGTCCCGGTTGTTACCGGCTCGGCTTTCAAAAACAAAGGCGTTCAGACATTGCTTGATGCAGTCGTAGATTTTCTGCCGAGTCCGCTTGATGTTCCGCCGATTGAAGGTATCAATCCGAAAACGCAGGAAATGGAACTGCGCGAAGCGAGCGCGACCGCGCCATTCTCAGGCTTGGTTTTTAAGCTGATGGCTGACAAACATTTGGGACAACTTTCGTTCGTTCGTATTTATAGTGGAACGATTACCGCCGGTTCTTACGTTTACAACACCATCAAAAATCAGAAAGAGCGCGTCGGGCGTTTGATGCTGATGCACGCCAATAAGCGTGAAGATATTGAATCGGCATCAGCCGGTGAAATCGTTGCTATCGGCGGTATGAAAAACGTTACGACGGGCGATACGGTTTCCGACGAGAACAAACAAATCATTCTCGAATCAATGGAATTCCCCGATCCCGTCGTCCGCGTTGCCGTTGAGCCGAAAACCCGTCAGGATCAGGATAAAATGGGCATCGCCCTTAATCGTCTGGCGCAGGAAGACCCAAGTTTCAGGGTTAACAGCGATCACGAAACCGGGCAGACGATCATCGCCGGGATGGGCGAATTGCATTTGGAAATTATCGTTGACCGGATGAAACGCGAATTCGGTGTCGAAGCCAATGTCGGCAAACCGCAGGTTGCTTACCGAGAAACCATTACGGCAAGTGCGCCGGGCAAGGAAATTTATAAGAAACAGTCGGGCGGGCGCGGTAAATTCGGTCACGTCGAACTCGAAATCGAACCGGCTCCGGGCGAAGGGTTCGTCTTTGAAGATAAAGTTACCGGCGGCTCGATTCCGCGCCAGTTTATTAAACCGACGATGGAAGGCATCAGAGACGCAATGAAACGCGGCTATCTGGCGGGTTATGAACTGGTAGATATTCGCGTGAAACTCCTTTTCGGTTCATACCACGAAGTTGACTCGGACGAGATTTCGTTCAACTTAGCCGGTTCGTTCGCTTTTCAGGATGCGGTCAAAAAAGCCAAACCCGTGCTGCTCGAACCGATTATGAAAATCGAAGTCGTTACGCCGGACGAATATATGGGCGCGGTCAATGGAGATTTGAATCGGCGGCGCGGACAAATTGAGAAAATGGAACCGCGAATCGGCAATGTGCAAGTCGTGACGGCGTATGTTCCGCTCTCGGAAATGTTCGGCTATACGACGGATTTACGTTCTTCGACGCAGGGACGCGCTACTTCGACGATGCACTTTGAACGATATGATCAAGCACCGAAGAATGTTGCCGAAGAGGTCATCGCCAAAGTAAAAGGCGCAAGCACTTAAAACTTATGAAGGGTGTTTCTGAAACAAAAATGAAAATGATTTATTGGAAGTCGGATAAGTTTTGGCTTGGTAAATTATTGGAACACCCGGAAATAATGACGCAGGGAGAAACGCTTCAAGAGTTAGAGGAAAATCTTAAAGACGCTTACTTGATGATGGCAATTGACGATGTGCCGCAAAAGTATGAAGTCAAAGAGATTTTAATATGAAGCGTAGGGAATTTGTCAGAGATTTGACAAATGCAGGCTGTGTTATGCTGCGCCATGGTTCAGACACGATATTTACCTGAACCCGTTGAATAACAGAAAACAGCCCGTTCCACGCCACGCAGATGTTGATGAGCGTTTGGCGAAACATATTAAGAAGTTTTTAGGAATTGAAGAAAAATAATTTTTTGAGGAATCAAAATTTATGAGCAAAGAGAAATTTGATAGAAGCAAACCGCACGTCAATATCGGAACCATCGGACACGTGGATCACGGCAAAACCACTTTGACGGCGGCGATCACGAAAGTTTTGGCGAAACACAATCCGAAGATTCTGGTGCGCGATTTCGGCTCCATTGACAACGCTCCCGAAGAGAAAGCGCGC
>JAYVKL010000280.1:0-6677 GCA_043768465.1 Pyrinomonadaceae bacterium | reverse complement strand
AATCGGCGTGAGAAAATGCAGCGCGGAGATCAACAGAATCGCCGCTCCGAGAAACAAAATTGAAATCGTCAGGTTTTTATTCATCAAAGCCGAACTTCTGCATCCGGTAAATGAGCGCACTGCGCGTGATGCCCAAATAACGCGCCGTCTGCGATTGATTGCCGGCGTGCCGCTCCAGCGCGGAGCGAATGATTTCGCCTTCGACCGCGTCGAGCGAAATGTTTTCGGCGGGCAGCTCGAATTTGATGCCGCCGAGGACCGGCGCCGGTTTGCCGATAAATTCCGGCACATCGGCGAGCGTCAAACTCCGCCCGTCCGACAGCACGATCATTCGCTCGATGAGATTTTCCAATTCGCGGGCGTTTCCCGGAAACGAATAATTTGATAACACATCAACGACTTCACGCGGTATTTTCAGATTTTCAAAACCGTGTTTTTCCCGTCCGCGTTTGAAAAAATGATTAACGAGCAGCGGGATGTCTTCGCAGCGCGTCCGAAGCGGCGGAAGCCAGATGGGAACGACGGCGAGGCGAAAATACAAGTCTTCGCGGAAAGTTCCCGCCGCAACCATTTTTTCGAGATTCTGATTGGTCGCGGCGATGATGCGGACATCAATTTTGCGCGGTGTGCTTTCGCCGATGCGGACGATTTCCTGTTCCTGGAGAACGCGCAGCAGTTTCGGCTGCACGGGCAGAGGCATCTGACCGATTTCGTCGAGAAAAACCGTGCCGCCGTGCGCCGACTCGAATTTGCCTTTCGTGTCGAGGTCGGCACCGGTAAAACTGCCGCGTTTGAAACCGAAAAGTTCTGCTTCGATCAGAGTTTCGGGAATCGCCGTGCAGTTTATCGGGATCAACGGCGCGGCTTTCCGGCTGCCCGCAAAATGAATGCCTTTGGCGACGAGTTCTTTGCCCGTGCCGCTCTCGCCCGTGATTAAAACCGTCGCGTCCGAACGCGCCACGCGCCCGACTAAATCGAGAACCGTTTTCATCGCCAGCGAATCGCCGATGACGTTTTCGAGGCGAAATTCCCTGTCAACCAATTGCCGCAACTGCCGGTTTTCGGTTTTCGCCGCGCTGAAACTCAACGCCCTTTCCAGCGTGAGCAGGATTTCGTCGCGGTTAAAAGGCTTATTGATGTAGTCGAACGCGCCCGCTTTCATCGCCGTCACCGCCGTCTCGACTTCGCCGAAAGCCGTGATGACGATCACCGGAATTTCGGCGGCGGCGGTTTTGATTTTCTCCAAAAGTTCGAGTCCCGACAGCTTCGGCATCCGCAAATCGGTGACGACGCAATCGAAATCGCCGTTCGTGAAAATTTCCCACGCCTCCGCGCCGTCCCGCGCCGTCGAAACGGCGTAACCGGCTTCGGTCAATTGAAATTCCAGCACACGGCGCAGATTTAGATCGTCGTCGGCGAGCAACATTGTTTTTTGTTGATTTGATCGCACTATCGGGCAGCCGCTTTTCGCGCGGCAAGCGGCGATTCGATTGAGTTTAAGGCTTCGATTGCCCGCGCCGTGTCGCCCGCCTGCACGAGGCGGCTGAATTCGAGGTATTTTTTAGCGAGTTCGTCAATGGCGGCGGCATCGCTGCCGATTTCCGAGGCGAGCCGTCCGGCGGTTTCGTCGAGGCGCACGGAATTACGATTTTGCAGCCCGCGAACCGCGCCGGAAATTCTCAGCGCGGGCGCGTCGAGCTGTCGCTGAAAAGCGACGACCGCCTGTTCGAGAGCGCGTAATTGACGCTCGCGCCAGTTCGCCCGCCACAGAAAAAAGCCGAAAGCGACTGCCATCACCAGATAAAACCCGCGAAAAATTACCGCCGTCGGGTGCGGGGCGAAAATCTCCGTCAATAAACTCTTCGCGTGAACGTCGGTGCCGAGTTCGACGTGCATCACGGCATCAACGAGCCAGGCAAACACGCCCAAGCCGATCCCGAACCAGATTTCCCGGTAGCTTTTGAAAAATTTCATACTTCTTTGTTTCCCGATTTCGGTAGCCTTCGGCGAAACGGCAGCGCGCCTGAAATCATCGCCGAACCGACAAAATACGAGGCAGTGTTGCCCGCCGATTCCGGCTGATTCGTTCATCGAGTCGAATCTCCGTTTCGTTGGTGCGCTCGCAATTTGATTCTACACCGATTAAAGCACTCGAACAAAAATATGTTCGCCTGAGTCTTGAGTCGAAAATCAAAAAGAAAATTAGACCGGGGAGCAACGCGAATTTGAAGGAGCGGCTTTGACGAATACATCCGCCTGATTCGCCGGAAGGTTTACTGCGAGCGTATTTGGAAATTCAAAAAAGACCGGCAATTTTACATTTTACACTCTAAATTTTTACCGGATAAAAATTAAAAATGTCGAATGTAAAATTAAGTCGTCCGTTCGCCGCCCAAATGAATTTCCAAACACGCTCTGAAAATAATCGGCGACCGCCGAGCCTGTCTTCTGACCGGACGCATCTTTTAACTGTAAAATAATTCTATCCGACTACCGACTGATTCGCATTTAGGCAATAATAATTAAAACGTCATTTTTTGTCAGTGATTATCTCTAAGAGCGTGTTTGGAAAGTCCTCCGGTCGGCGAGTTGACGGCTAAATTTTACATTTTACATTCGACATTTTTAATTTTTATCGAATAAAAATTTAGAATGCGGAATGTAAAATGTAGAATTGCCGGTCTTTTTTGAATTTCCAAACACGCTCTGAATAATTTTTATGTCTCTTGAAAATACACCCGAAAAGGCGTTCGATAACTCATTCCGGTCAATTCTGCGCGAGGCTTTCGCCGGTTCGCAGCGCGATTTTACAAAGGGTTCGATTGGTCTGGCGATTTTTCTGCTGGCGGTTCCGATGATTTTGGAAATGTTTATGGAAAGCATTTTCGCGCTCGTGGATATTTATTTCGTCGGGCATCTCGGCGCAAACTCGGTCGCCGTCGTCGGTTTGACCGAATCGGTAATGGCTCTGGTTTACGCCGTCGCCTTAGGTTTGAGCATCAGCGCGACGGCGACGGTGGCGCGGCGCACCGGCGAAAAAGACGCGATTGGGGCGGCGAAATCGGCGGCGCAGGCGATTTTTCTCGGCATCGGAATTTCGATTTTAATGAGCGTTATCGGCGTGATTTTCGCGCCCGCGATTCTTGGCTTTTTGGGCGCAGAACCGGAAGTCGTCGAGCAGGGAACGCTCTTTATGCGGATTATGCTCGGCGGCAACGCAGTCATCGTTTTTCTGTTTTTGCTGAACGGAATCTTTCGCGGCGCGGGCGACGCGGCGATTGCGATGCGCGTGCTTTTTCTGGCGAATATCCTGAATATCATTCTCGCGCCGTGTTTTATTTTGGGCGCGGATATTTTCGCCTTTTTCGGCATTAACGCTCCCGTTTGGTTAATTGATAATTGGATTTTTCCGAAGCTCGGCGTTACGGGCGCGGCAGTCGGCACGACTATCGGACGCGGCGCGGGCGTTTTGTTCGCGGCGCGGCGGCTTTTCGGTTCCGGCGGGCGCATCACAATTCACCGGGAAGAATGGAAAATTGATCGAGAATCGCTGGCGAATCTTCTGAAAATTGCCGCGCCCGCCGTCTTGCAGTTCACGATTGGGACGGCAAGACGGCGGGCGCACTCGTCCGCGTCGTCGCCGGATTCGGCAGCGACGCGATTGCCGGTTACGTCATTGGTTTGCGCGTTATCGTTTTCGCGCTGCTTCCGGCAATCGGCTTGAGCAACGCGGCGGCGACGCTCGTCGGACAAAATCTGGGCGCGGGCAAACCCGAACGCGCCGAAGCCTCCGTCTGGAAAGCGGCGTTCATCAATGCGGCGGTTCTCGGCGCGGTCAGCGCGATATTTTTATTATTTTCAAATCAAATCGTCGGATTTTTCACTGAAGAGGCGCAGGTTTCAGCTTACGGCACCAACTGTCTGCACATCGTCGCTTACGGCTTTATTTTCTATGCTTTCGGGATGGTTTTAGAATCGTCGTTCAATGGCGCAGGCGATACCTGGACACCGACTTTTTTGAATCTGTTCGTTTTCTGGCTGTTCGAGATTCCGCTCGCCTACTTGCTGGCGTATCGTTTCGGCTTCGGCGTGGACGGCGTTTTCTGGGCGATTACAATTGCGTTTTCGCTGCTGGCGATTGTCTCGGCGATTGTCTTCAAACGCGGAAAATGGAAAGCGAAGGTCGTCTAAAATCGAGTGAAATTTTAACAGGATGAACAGGATAAACAGGATTTATTTTCTATCCTGCTAATCCTGTCCATCCTGTAAATTATTTGTCTTTGTTTTGACGACTTCAAATTTGAAACGCAACTCCTTGCCGCGAAAAATGTAGCTCAAATACTGCTCCCAAAATTTGCGCGTAAACCGCAGCTTCGGCGATTGGCGGTCGAGATTAACGATCAATTCAAAACCCAAAGCCCGCCACAAATTTGCCAAAGAAACGTGCGTGTCAAGCGGTTTTAATCTGACATCCGTGTAAAAATCGAAAATCTGCCGGTCGGCGATGAAGGTATTGAAAGAATACGAGTTGAAATGGTTGCGGTGCGTCGGATCGTTCGCCCAATCGGGATTGGTGTAGTGCGGCGTAACGAGTTCGATACGCCCGCCGTTTTTCGTGATGCGCCAGAGTTCGCTGATAAAACCCATCACGTCTGGAATGTGTTCGACCGTGTGGCGCGAAATGACGAAATCGAATGTGTCGGCGGCGAACGGATACGGAATTACACCCAGATCGTGGATGACATCGGCTTTGGTGCGCGGATTATTATCAAGTCCAATCGCGCCTTCGTATTTGTTATTTCCGCAGCCGACATCGAGAATTTTCATAGCTCATTTTTATCACAAACGCCGCGCAAAAGTTAGAACACGCGAAAGCCGACGAATCGAAATTCATCGGCTCCTAGAATTTGAGCGGAAAGTTTTGAGTTCACGCTTCAGCGTGTCCGGTCGCCGCGCTTCGCCCGCGGAAAACCACGTTTCAGCGTGAACTCCGAACTTCTTCAAACGAGCATTTTCGGCTCCGTGTTGTCTTCCTCAATTCTCGGTTTGTCTTCAATGCCGGGCGGTTCCTCGACGGGCGGCGGCAGAATTTCGCCGGGCGGCACGGGAATCGAATCGTCCGGCTGTTCGATGTCGGAATTCGGGTTTCTGCCGTAATCTCCATCGGTTTCCGGCGAATTTATGTCCGGGTTCGGAATGTTTTGAATATCCTGCATAAATCGAAAATCTCCTGTTTGTAAATTTCGCTTTCGGTGATTGCAAGACCTGTTCCTGTATCAAATCAAAGCAGAGTGAAAATCGGCTCATTACGGACAGGAAAAATCAATTTTCATTATTGTCTTCCAGTTCTTCCCGCCGTCGGTCGTTTTATAAATTGCGTTTTGGGAAGTCAACCAGCCATCGGTCGAATCCGTAAAACGAATTTCATCGAAAAATCTTTCATCACCCGGCATTTCAAATTTATTCCACGATTTCCCGCCGTCAGTCGTGCTTAAAATAGTCGGAATGTTGTTTGCAACGTCTGATGCAGATTTATCCGGGTCAATGACTGCTCCGGCTAACCAGCCTTGCGCGGAGTTTAGCCAAAACACCGATCTGGTCTGAAAATTCTTAACACCCGGATCAACTCTTAACCAACTTTCACCAGCATCCGCAGTAACGAATAATCCATAATACGCATCGCTCAACCAATCTTTCCGATCATCGAGAAAGTATAGAGCTTCGGTCGAGTCATCAGTTTGAATTCTACTTTTTTTCCAGCTTTGTCCGCCGTCCGCCGTTCGCAAAATTTGCAGTGAAGGTTTTTGCGAACCACCTTTAAAGCTGATCCAACCGTGCAAATCGTCGGTGAAAAACATTTCGTGCGGCTGTTCAGTTACTTGATTTACCATTTTCCAACTCTTTCCGCCGTCCGTCGTGTGAAAGATATTAAACACTTCGTGCAGCCAGCCGTTGGTTGCGGAAGTGAATTTTATCTCCTCGATGCCGATAAAATCCTGCCCTTTCAGAGCCTTAAACGAACAAATCCGGTTCCAATTTTCTCCGCCGTCGGTCGTTTTCCAGACATTTTTGTCGGTGTCGGCGAGCCAGCCGCTTTGTTCGTTAAAAAAATCGAATGCTTTAAAGTATTCGATGCTTTTTAGTTGGAGCTTTTTCCACGTTTCTCCCGCGTCCGCCGTCGAGTAGATTTCGCCGAAATGCGTGATGACCCATATTTTGTTCGGATTTATAAATTCGGCGCGAACGATATGCGGACTCTTTCTTGTCTTGATTTGGCTCGACTGCGAATTAATTACCGGAAGGCAGATTTTAATAATCGCCGGTCGGTCGGCGTTTTGCGTCTGAACGGTTTGATTTGCCGAGCCGTCAATCTTTTGGCAGCCCGCCGGAAAAAATGAAAATACTAAAAAAAATGCGGCTAGCTGTTTCATATTTTTAACCTACGGTTTTAGCAACCTTTTGACCTAGAAATCCAGTCCACAAAATATGGTCGTTCCAACTCGCGTCGTAACTTGCAGGATCATTGCCGTGTCCGGTCAAAGTGTATAAATGCCTCGCTTCGTGCAACAGAATTAAGGCTCTTAAGCACCCCAACAGAAATAAGTTAGACTTTGTAAATCTAGATCCCTTATAATTATTGGACTTTGACAGATGAAACACTAATCTAATTTTGTTGA
>JAYVKL010000279.1:0-30522 GCA_043768465.1 Pyrinomonadaceae bacterium | reverse complement strand
TTGGTCTAAAACCTCGAACGGCGGTGCTGTTAAATCAGTGGTGTATGCCATTAACGGAGTAAAAACGATTTTCCATTTAATTGCAAACAGGTTCTATAGTGCGATATTCTTAACCCGTTTTAATCTGAAGATTCCTGCTTCTCAAAAAACGAATTACTTCGACTTAACCGTTGCTTTTGGCACCCTCTTTTTGCGAGAGAGTGATGCCGGGGCAGCCTATCTGCTTTTATCGCCCGTATTCTTGTCCTGCAAAACATCAGACGCGCTTTCCGCCGCCGCATCGCTCGTGCTTTTCTTGGTCTTTTTATCGGCTTGCGAAAGCGCGCTTCCGCGCGGCGGCGGATTTGCTGTCGTCCGCAGTGCGCCCGTCTTTTAGAACATCGGACGAATCGCTCTCCGCTTTATTTTTTTACCCGGTCAATTTTACAAATCGGGTCGCCGTTATTATCAATGTCCGAGACCCTTTTAGTCGTTTTTAATTCTTAGTACTTACGCAGTTGAAACATTATTGAACGATTCTTCATTGAAAACAAATGACTTACGGTAAAGTAGCACTTTCCAAAATGCCTGCAAATCGTTGATTTTTCGTTCAACTGCGTAACTCCTAAATTCTTTATCTTCGATATATATTTTGCCTCAAAAAATTGTTGACCAGTATTTTATCAGGTCTTGCGGTAAACACTAAAAGGGTTTTTACGCTTGCGGCAACTGAAAACAAACGGAACAGACGACATACAGCCTTCCGAGCGCGATAAATATTCACCGTTTTAATTGGGTAAATAATATAGACGGGTATAGTATATTCAATAGAGAATTTAAGGAGGCAAATAAAAATGGCTCACACGGCGAAGGACAAAAAGAAGCTCTTGAACCGCGTCCGCCGCATTCGCGGGCAGGTTGATGCCATCGAGCGGCTGCTCGACGAGGAAACGGAAGATTGCGCTTCGGTTCTTCAGACAATCGCGTCCTGTCGCGGCGCGATTAACGGCTTGATGGCTGAGGTAATCGAAGGTCACATCCGCTTTCACGTTATCGACCCCAATCATAAACCGACGCTTGAGCAGACCGGGGCGGCGGAAGAGTTGATTGACGTAGTGAAGACTTATTTGAAATGAGCAAAAATCAAAGTGCTGAAAAAAAGTATGAGTGCGCCGGTAAATACTGCCGAAATTGCCCGCTCAGGCGCGGCAAACGAGCGTGTGAGAACGATGATATATGGCTTCGCGGATTAAAAAATCTAAAACCAATTCACGAAAAATGACTTGGCGCGAACGATTCCGTGCGCTCAAGTATATACCGCCGTTTTTCAAGCTCGTCTGGACGACACACCGCGGTTTTACCGTTCTGATGATTCTGCTGCGCGGCGTGCGCGCCTTTGTTCCCGTCGCAACTCTCTGGGTCGGGAAGCTCATTATCGATGCCGTTTTATCGGCGCGAGCGACACCGCCCGACACGCTGAATCAATCTTTTTATAATCATTTCGATTTGTGGAAGCTCGTCGCGCTTGAATTCGGAATCGTTGTCGCCGGGCAACTGCTGACACGCGCCTCGGCGTTGGTCGAAAGTTTGTCGGGCGATTTGTTCGCCAACCAAATCAGCGTGCGCCTGATGCGGCACGCCGCTTCATTAGATTTGTATCAATTCGAGAATCCCGATTTTTACGACCGGCTGGAGCGGGCGCGAAGGCAAACGACCGGACGTATCGGACTGCTTCCGCAAATTTTTCAAGTCGCGCAGGATGTTTTTACGCTCGCGTCCTTAGCCGCCGCGCTGCTGGTTTTCAGCCCGCTGCTCGTCGCTCTGCTGGTGCTTTCGGTTATGCCGAGCTTCTTGGGCGCGACGCACTACGCTGCGCTCGAATATTCCTTGCTTTTTCGCCAGACACCGGAGCGCAGACTGCTCGACTACATTCGCTATCTCGCGGCAAGCGACGAGACGGCGAAAGAGGTGCAGATGTTCGGACTCGCGCCGTGGCTGGTCAAGCGTTTTCGCCGGATTTCGACGCGCTTTTATGAAGAGAATCGGCGGCTTTCGATTCGCCGCGGGCTGTCCGCCGCCGGATTGTCAATCATCGGAACGCTCGGCTACTACGCGGCTTACGTTTCGATTTTGATAAGTTCCGTCGGCGGCGCAATCACCGTCGGCTCGCTTACCTTTCTCGCCGGTTCTTTCGCCCGCAGCCGCGACCTTGTAGAAAGCATCTTGAACAACGCCGGCACGGTTTTCAGTCAGGCACTTTATTTGAAGGATTTGTTCGATTTCTTTGAAGTGCAGCCGACTATCATTTCGCCGGTCGGCGGGCGAAAAATTCCCGAAACAATCAAGCACGGATTCGTTTTTGAAAACGTCGGCTTTCGCTATCCCGAATCGGAGAAATGGGCGATTCGCCGCGTCAATTTCAAGCTCGAACCGGGCGAGCGGCTCGCGCTCGTCGGCGAGAACGGAGCGGGCAAAACCACCTTGACGAAATTGATTGCCCGCCTTTACGACCCGACCGAAGGACGTATTCTGCTCGACGGCGTTGATTTGCGCGAATACGACCTTGAGTCGCTGCGCGCGGGGATAAGCGTTATTTTCCAGGATTTCGTGCGCTACGATATGGCGTTCGGTGCCAACATCGGCGTCGGCGAAGTCGAAGCGGTCGAATCTTACCTATCGAACGCGCAGGAAATCCGCGCCGAACGAGAAAGCGGTTCCAATAGTAATTCGGCAGCGAACGAAAAGAATAGTGGTTCTACCGCAGAGTTAAAAACGACACGAACAAAGGCTGATGCCTCGTCAACGGAAGTTCCCGCGCAAATTCAAACGGCGGCGGAAAAATCGCTTGCCGCAACTCTGTTGCTGCGTTTTCCGAACGGTTACGACCAGATGCTCGGCAAGCGGTTTGACGGCGGCATCGATTTATCGGGCGGCGAGTGGCAAAAAGTCGCCTTGGCGCGCGCTTATATGCGCGACGCGCAGCTTTTAATTCTCGACGAGCCGACCGCCGCTTTAGATGCCCGCGCCGAATACGAAGTATTTACGCGCTTCAGCGAATTAAGCCGCGGGCGAATGGCGATTCTTATCTCGCACCGATTTTCGACCGTCCGAATGGCTGACCGAATTATCGTTCTGCAAAACGGGACGGTCGCCGAAGAAGGAACGCACGAAGAGCTTGTTCTAAAAAGCGGAGTTTATGCCGAGTTGTTCGAAC
This sequence comes from Pyrinomonadaceae bacterium, assembly GCA_043768465.1. Taxonomy (GTDB): domain Bacteria; phylum Acidobacteriota; class Blastocatellia; order Pyrinomonadales; family Pyrinomonadaceae. The sequence goes on along the minus strand of JAYVKL010000279.1, from coordinate 27,329 downwards.
TGCAAGCCGCCGGTTACCAGTAAATGAAACATTACAATGTCAGTTTTGATAATCGCTCCCTTTTGGACATTCAAATTTACTTCGGAAAATTACCGGACAGATTTAACGGCAAGAATACAAGCGGATTAAAACAAGATGCAAACGGAGCTTTGGCGCAATCGAAATTACATTCTTTTATTTTCGGCGCAAATCATCTCGCTTTTGGGGAGCGGCGTAACGACCGTCGGACTCGCGCTTTTCGCTTATCAATTAACGGGCGGCGCGGCGGCGACCGCCGTCATCGGCAGCGCGCTTTTTTTGCGGATTCTGGCGTTTCTGATTTTCTCGCAGCCGGCAGGCGTTATCGCCGACCGCTTTTCGCGCAAGAAAATACTGATTGCGGCGGATGTTTTGCGTTTCGCTCTGCTTGCGCTCTTCCCATTTATCACCGAAGTCTGGCAGATTTATACGCTGATTTTTCTCATCAACGCCGTTACCGCATTCTTCACGCCGACGTTTGAAGCGAGCATCCCGGAAGTCGTCGGCGAAGAACAATACGTCAAAGCCTTATCATACTCGCGGATAGCCGTGGACATCGAAGCCGTCGCCGCGCCCGCGATTGCCGGTCTGCTCGTTGTTCGGCTCGGCGTGCGGTGGATTTTCTGGTTCGATGCCGTAACTTATCTCGTTTCGGCGGCATTGGTTTTATTCGCCGTCATTCCTTTTGTCGCCAAACAAGTCGTGCCGCTTTCGGTCAAAATTTTTCTCTCGGAGATTCAGACGGGGACGCGCATTCTCCTGCGCGAGCCGTCATTGCGGCAGGCTTTGATTTTAAGTTTCGCCGAAGCGACGGCGGGCGCGGCGGCGATTGTGGCGACGGTTGCCTACATCCGCGAAGCACTTGGGAAAGGCGATACGGCTTTTACGCTCGTGATGGCGGCTCTCGGATTGGGTTCGACCGTCGCGGCGATTCTCTTGGGACGCGCGACGGGGCGTTACGAGCAATCCGTAACCGGTAAAGTCGAACTGCACACGCGCCGTCATATCTGGGCGAAGCGCGCGCTGATTTTCGGCGGCGCGTTGCTCGGACTGCTGCTGCTTCCGGGCATACTCGTTCCGCCGATTTTCATTTTCGCCGTCCTGTGGTTTTTAAACGGCGCGGGACAAGCCCTGATTGCGATTCCTTCTTCAACACTGCTCGCCGAACACACGGACGAAGCCGAGCGCGGACGAGCCTACGCCGCGCATTTCGCCTTGACGCACGCCTGCTGGCTCGTCACCTATCCGGCAATCGGCTACGCGGCGGCGGGCTTTGGAGCGCCCGCGACGTTTACCGTCGCCGGGGTCGTCTGTCTGCTAATCACCTTGCTGGCATTTTTACTCGGAAAAGGCGAAGAAAAATCTCACTCGCATCCGCGCCCGCAAAACTGATTCGACTTCTCCAATCCGTTGAATTCAGGTTGCAAGTTAGAGTTTTCGCCGTTTCTTTGGGACAAGCAACGCTCGAATAAAATATAACTCCCGTCAACCCGTCCATCATTAATCAATCTATCACGCCGCCGTCAAATAATTATGCTGTCCGATAACAGACGAGGCTGTCTGTAAGCAAACGAATTTTCCCGGGCAAATTTTATTTTCTTCAATAAATAAGGGGTTTTGTAACTGGCACATACGTTGCTCTGTTAATTGCAGAATTGAAGAGATAAATATAATTTCGGGTTAATAAAAATGAACGACACGAAACGCAGAACGATTTTTTTGACGCTTAACTTACTGGCGACGATTGTGTTATCCGTCTTTTCAGCCGCGCCGCCGATTTTCGCGCACGGCGGCGAAGACCACGGCGACGCGAAACCGGCAGTCGCGTCCAATCAAAAGGGCATTATTACGCGAACCGCGCGCGCGGGCGATTTTGAGATACTGCTCAAACACTCGCCGCTTGAGCCGGACACGGCAACGGCGGCGAAACTCTTTATCACGAACTTCGCCACGAACGAGCCGTTCGCCGATGTCAATCCGATTGTCGAGATTACGGCAAAAGACGGCAAAACCTTTGAAGCGTCCGAAGTAAAAGCGGAGGCTCCCGGCAGTTTTAGTTTCAAACTTCCGCCGCTGCCCGAAGGCGGTTATACCGTTTTGGCTAAATTAAACGCGGCGGGACGAACCGACTCGGCGACGTTTTCGGGCATCGTGGTTGAACATTCCGAAGCAGCGGCATCTTCAAGTGCTTCCGGTTCGTGGCTGCGAACCGCGCTGATGATTTTGACGGCGGCAGTCATTTTGGGATTGCTCGGCGGCTTGATATTTTACGCTTTCCGCTTCGCTCCGAACGAACCAGTCAGTAGTGAGGAAGCCGTTTCGGTTTAAGCGAGAGATGAGATTGAGATGGTGAAAATCAAAACGGGCGAAGCGGAAGCAGGTGGAAAAATCAGATTGAAACGGCTAACGGCATCTTGCGGCAAATTGTTTTTGCCGGTGCTGCTGTTCGGCTCGACAATCTCCGTTTCGGCGCAGGTGCAGCCGCAGCCGATTTTAGCTCCGAATCAAACATCCGTGCAGTTGTCTTCCGCCGCATTTGTCGGGCAGGGCGGCTTGACGGTCGAAAATCTGGTCGAGCTGGGCGGCAGTCGCCGCGCCGATTTGCTGGCGGCGCGGCAGCGTTTGGCAATTGCCGAAGGTCGGCTCAGGCAAGCGCGGCTCAAACCTAATCCGACACTCAATGCCGAATACGGCTCACCCCGTTTTTTAGGCGGCGAAGCTGAATCGGACTTATCAATCGGCGCGACGCAGGTTTTTGAAACCGGCGGCAAGCGTTCCAAGCGGGTCGCGGTCGCCGAACTCGAACTCGGTCAAATTCGCGCCGAAGTTTTAAGATTGGAGCGGCAGTTAGCCGCCGAGATTCGCCAAAGCTATACGAACGCGATTGCCGCCACCCGCCAATTAGATATTTTAGAAAAGCTCATCGCGGCGGACGAAGAACTTGTGCGCGTGACCGAAGCGCGTTTGAAGGAAGGCGATGTCGCGCCGCTCGACAACAATCTTGTGCGGGTCGAAAGCGACCGCCTTAAAGTTCAGGCGATTGGTGCGCGAAGCGAGCTTGAAACACAGCTTTTGAATTTAAGAACTTTAACCGGTGCCGGAATCGCCGAAAGCATCAAACTCGCGCCGCAAGCCGACAAACCGCCGCGGCTCGATTTGGGTTTGACCGAATTGACCGATATTGCTCTGCGCGAGCGAGCAGATTTGCAGTCGGCACTCGTCGGCGAACAACTAGGCGCGGCTCGAATTGATTTGGCGCGCGCGCAAGCCGTTCCGAACGTCGCCGCGTCCGTCCGATATTCGCGCAGCAAACTGACTTTCGGTTTCCCGCCCGCCGCCGGCGGAAATTTTATAAAAAAAGACAGCAGTCTGACTTTCGGCGTGGCGGTTGATATTCCGGTTTTCAACCGCAATCAAGGCGACATCGCGTCGGCGACGGGCGAAAGACTGCAGGCGACGCGCACGAGAGAATTTTTGGAAACGACCATCAAGCGCGATGTCGCGGTTGCTTATCGCAAATACCGGGCGGCGGCGGAAGCACTCGTTTTATATTCGACGCAGATTTTGCCGCGCGCCGAGGCTAATTTGCAGAGCGTTCGCGCTGCCTACGGTCTGGGCGAATTTTCCGTTTTTGAAGTCGTCGGCGAGCAGCGGCGACTAACCGAAAACGTCACCGGCTACAACCAATCTCTGCGCGATTATTACAATGCGCTGACCGAGCTGGAAACGGCACTGGGCGCGACGTTGCCCGCTTCGGGTTTTGCGCCCGATTCGAGTTCCGTTTTGCCGGATGAGAAAGTTGTGCCGCAAATCACGAAAGAGAATTTCCTAAAAACGCTTCAAACTCCGATTGCGACGGAAAAAAAGATTCCGGTCGAAACGGCGAAGAAAGAAAAATCAAACTAAAAACAAAGGAAAAAGAAAAAAATGAAAAATCTAAAATTATTGACGATTATCGGTTTCAGCTTAATCGCGGCTTTGGCGGCGGCTTGTTCGAGCGCGGGAACGAATACGACGACCGCGCCGAATACAACAACGACTGCCAATGCCCCGGCGAAAAACACGGCGGTCGCTGCCAACACGGGCGATGCGTCGCACACGGCGACCACCGGCGAAAAACCGGGCGAAGAAACTCCGGCGGCGGTTAAAGCGGCGTTTCCCGACGCGCAATCGTTCACCAAACAGCATAAAGACATAACGCCAACGCAAAAAACGGCAATCGAGAAGGAAACGAACGCCAAAATGCCGGACACCGACCACCATTCTTATCTGGCTTTCTCGACGGCGGGCGGAGCGAGAAAACAAATCGGCGCGGCGACCGTCGTTAGAGCGAACGGCAAAGATGTCGTCATCATTTACGACAACAAAGAAGGACGACCGTTTGTCAAAGAGATTCGCAGCGAGGGAGTTCCCGCCGCGTTTTTAGCGCAGTTTGCCGGGAAAAATCACGACGATAAATTCCAAATCGGCGCGGATATAAAAGCCGGCAGCGTGGACGACGGATTAGCTAAAGCAATCGCCGAAGCGGTGCGCGTGGACGCGATGACGATGCAGACGCTCTACGGCGCGCCGGATAAACACTAATGAAAAGTTCAGGGTTCAAAGTTCAAGGTTCAAAGTCGGTTGTCAGCGGTCGGTGGTCAGCGGTCAGATTTGTTCTGTTTCTGCTGCTCGCCGGTTACTGTTCACTACTCACCGTTTCGGCGCACGGCGGCGAAGACCACGGCGAAGCAAATAAAACAACCGGGACAGCGACGACGGCGACGCAAGCCGCGGTTTCAGTGGCGCGCGCCGAGCGGAATCTGCAAACCGATGCCGGGCAGTTCAATGTCCGCCTTGAGCGGTCTCCGGCTGACCCGCGCACGGGCGAACTGGTGCAGACGGCACTGCGGCTGGCGGAAAAAGTCGAAGGCGGTTTCGGCGGCGGCGAACCCGTCGCCATTGAAGATGCCGCCATTTCTTTGAATGTTACGACTTCGGACGGCGGAAACATTGCCGAGAATCTGCCGGTAATATTTGAAAAAGGTTTTTATCTGGCGGATTACACTTTTAACCGTGCCGGAAACGATAAAGTCGTCTTTAACGTCACGACCGCCGATAAGCGCAGTTTCAGCGTTGATTTCCCGGTAACGGTCGTTGCCGCGCCAATCAACTGGACGTTCTGGCTGGGACTCGTCATTTTGAGTCTGCTCAGTTTGGGCGCAATCGGCGCGGTTTTTTACAAAAGCGAACGAAGCGGAAACAGGAGCGAGCGGATTAGGAAAATCGCGCCGGTTGCGGCGGCCGCGCTGCTGCTTTTCGCTTTCGGCACATTCGCTCTCGCTTATTTTGCGCCGCCGCGCCAGACGCGCGCGAGCGTAAATTTTGTTCCGACCGACCAGCCCGCAACCGGTGAGGCTGCCGATTCAGCTTTAAATACGAGTCTCACAGTTCCGAAAGAATCGCAGGTTTTATTCGGCATCAAGACCGAGCCGGTTGCGGTGCGCCGGATTACGAGCGGCTTGAAAACATCCGGCATCGTGCGGGCGCGTCCCGACGCGCAAGCCGTCGTCGTGCCGCCGGTCGCGGGTAGAATAGTTTTGCGAACCGGTTTGACTTTGGGTTCAGCGGTTTCGCGCGGCGAGCAAATCGGCAGCGTCGAGCAGATTTTAGATGTCGCGGGACAAGTCGGACTCGAAACGCAGCGGTTGGATGTTGCCGGACAGCAGCGCGATGTCGAGGCGAAGCGTTTGGATTTGAGAAACACCGCGCTTGCGCTGCAAGGTCAGCAGGCGCAGCAGCGCGCCTCGGCTAATCAAGCAAGAACGAGACTGGCGCAGGCGCAGCGCGAATTGCGGCGTTCGGAAAATCTTGTTGAAGTCGGCGCGGTTCCCAGAAAACGAGTCGAAGAAACGCTCACGGCGGTTAAAGTCGCCGAGCAGGAAGTCGCCGCCTCCGAACAGCAGGTAAAACTGCTCGACACGCAAATCAAAGCGGCGCAAGTGGGACAGAGCATTTTCCGTGCGCCGACGATCAACCAGCCAAACCGCTCTTTCCCTCTAACCGCGCCGGTTACGGGCATCGTCAATGAAATCAAAGCAACGAGCGGGCAGCAGGTGAATGCCGCGACGCAGATTTTATCAATCAGCAATCTTTCGACCGTCCTTATCGAAGCGCAGGTTTTCGAGAAGGATTTGCCGACGGTGCGCGAATCAACCAGAGCCAGCTTTACGGCTTCAGCTTTGTCGGGCGAAGTTTATAACATCGGCACGGGTGACGGCGACGGCAGGCTTGTTTCAATCGGTCAGACGGTTGACCCGCAAACGCGCACCGTTCCGGTTATTTACGAAGTTAAAAATCCTTTGGGCAGACTTCGAGAAGGGAATTTCGTCGAGATGACGATTGACACGAGCAGGGAGGCAAAAGTCATCGCCGTGCCGAAAAAATCAATCGTCAACGAACAGGGTCAAACATTCGTGTTCGTTTTCACGGGCGGCGAGAGTTTCGAGAAACGCCCCGTCGTTTTGGGCGCGGAAGGCGCGGATTTTTATGAAGTGAAATCCGGCTTAAAAGAAAGCGAGCGCATTGTTACGACAGGCGTTTATCAACTTCGGACGACGCAGCCGACGACTCAATAATTTAAAAGTATCGGCGATTGAGCAAGGAAATTCCGAATAACAGAGAAGAAGTTATGAACGAAGTGATAAAGCAGCCTGCGGCGAGAATGTCGCAAGCAATAATTTTGAAAGAAGGGTGCTGGATTAAAACAAGTGCCGGTTTCAGGCGGTTGCGCCAGAGATTGGAGACGGAAGCGACACCGATTTTGTCGGCGGGCGGCGGCGATGTGGTCGGCTTTCGTTTCCAAAATGTTTTGTATCAAGGCGCGTCGCACGATTTGGAAAAAATCATCGTCGGCACAAAAGGCGAAAAATAATTTTTACCGGCATTAAAAACCGAGCATTTATATTTTTAGAGGGAAAAATGAGAAACATATTTATTACAGGTATCGGCGGAGTTTTTTGGATTTCCGCCGGGCTTTTAGCGGCTTGCGGCAGCGGGGCGGTGCAAACCGAAACCGCGAAAATTCTCGACGCTTCCGTCGTCACCGCTGCGGACGATTCGGCGGCGAATACGAGTTTACCCGTAATAACCGATTCGGCGAAAGCCTTCACCGTTGATTTCAAAAGCAAGCCGGCGCAAATCGAAGCGGGCAAGCCGGTGATGCTTTTCTTTACGGTGAAAGACCGCACGGGCGGACTGGTCAAAGATTTACGGGTCGTCCACGAAAAGCCGATGCACTTGCTCGCCGCCTCAAAGGATTTGGCGGAGTTTTACCACATTCACCCGGAACAGCAGGCGGACGGTTCATACTGCGTTTCGCACACATTTCCGAACGGCGGCGATTACAAACTTTACGCCGATTTTACGCCGAAAGAAGCAACTCAGGTCGTCGAGCGAATTGATGTTAAAGTCGCCGGAGCGGAACGCGCCAAGGTTGCCCTCGTTCCCGACCAAAAACTTGAAAAAGCCGTTGACGGCTTGCGCGTGGTGATAAAACCGAGCCGGGAAATAAAAGCCGGGCAGGAATTAACGCTCGATTTTCAAGCGTTCGATGCCAAAACATACAAGCCCGCCGCCGATTTGCAGAATTATTTGGGCGAACTCGCGCACTTTGTCATCATCAGCGAGGATTTGAAGGATTTCGTTCACGCGCATCCGATGGCGAAAGGCGAGAAAATGGACGGTATGAAAGTGGACGGGCAGAAAACGGGCGACCATTCAGCGGGCGGACACGACCATTCAGACGGGGAAGGCGCGGGCGTTAAACCGAGCCAGTCGGAAGTTTCGGCGCACACGGCGTTTCCGCGCGCCGGACTTTATAAACTCTGGGCGCAATTCAAGCGCGGCGGCAGAGTTATCAACGTGCCGTTCATCGTCCGCGTGCCGGAAGGCGACAGGGCGAGAACCGCTAACAACGATTCGATTCCGGCGGATGCCGCAAAAGTTACGGTGAGCAAAAACGGCTACGAGCCTTCGGAAATAAAGGTCGCAAAGGGCAAGCCGGTAAAAATCGTCTTTTACCGCGCGGACGCGGAAAACTGCGGCGGCGAAGTCATTTTTTCAAAGTTGAACGTCACGCGAAAATTGCCGGTCGGCGAAACCGTGCTAATTGAGTTTACGCCGCAGGAGGCGGGCGAAATCGGGTTTGCCTGCGGAATGGGAATGATGAAAGGAAAAGTTTTGGTTCAGTAAAAAATTAAAAAACGGGAGAATTCAGAAAAATGAGAAAAGAAATTTTTACAGGTTTGGTATTAACCGTCGCGCTCGCCGCGCTCGTCGGCGCGGCTTGTCAATCGGCAACGACCGTCAACACGAATTCGGCAATGAGCAACAGCGCGATGAATCGCAATTCGACGATGACGACGACGGCGAACGCCAATTCGATGCCGCACGATATGTCGAATACGTCCACTACGCCGATGAACGGAAACGGCGGCGATATGTCTTCGATGGCGGATATGAAATCTTCGCCGAACGCCGCGAGCCAGCCGTATGATTTGCAGTTTTTAGATACGATGTCGCACCACCATCAGGGCGCGGTCGATATGGCGAAAGTGGCGGTCGATAAAGCGCAGCACCCGGAACTGAAGGTTTTCGCGCAGAAAATTATCGCCGACCAAAACAAGGAAATCGCGCAGATGAAAGATTGGCGCGAAAAATGGTTTTCGGGGAAACCGGCGGCGATGAATATGGAAATGCCCGGAATGGGCGAAGGTATGAAAATGATGTCGGGCGACGGAATGAAAAAAATGGAAGCGGCGACGGGCAATGACTTCGACTTGATGTTTCTCGATATGATGATGCCGCATCACGCGGGCGCAATCACGATGTCGAAAGAAGCGCAGGTGCGCGCCGAACACCCGGAAATCAAAACGCTTGCCGGTCAAATTATCAAAGCGCAGGAAGAGGAAACCAAAAAAATGAATGCGTGGAAAGCGGCTTGGAATAAAAAGTAACCAAAAAAATTTAACGGAGATTCTGGGCGTTCGTCTCAAGTCTCCGTTAAAAGACAGGTTTTGGCGGGTAATCGGATTAATTTTTATTGAAATGTTCGCGGGAAACGCGGCACCGGCGTTTGCCGATGAAAGCGCGGCTTCGCAGTCTTTAGAAGGAAAGTCTTAATGTTAAACGCAATCATCAAATGGTCGCTGCAAAATCGCCTGATCGTCGTGGCGTTCGCCGCGCTTTTGCTCGTCTGGGGAACTTACACCGCCGTTAATTTGCCGGTTGATGTTTTGCCCGACCTTAACAAACCGACGATTACGATTTTGACCGAAGCGAACGGACTCGCGCCCGAAGAAGTCGAAACGCTCGTCTCCTTCCCGATTGAAACGGCGATGAACGGCGTTCCGGGTGTCGAGCGCGTGCGTTCGCAAAGCGGCATCGGCTTGTCGGTGATTTACGTCGAATTCAATTGGGGAACGGACGTTTATCGCAACCGCCAATTAGTGACTGAAAAACTCGCCCAGGCGAAAGAGCAGTTGCCGCCCAATATTGCGCCGTCGCTCGCGCCGATTTCTTCGATTATGGGCGAGATTATGCTCGTCGCCGTCAAATCGAAATCGGGCAAAATAAGTCCGCTGGACGTTCGCACTCTAGCCGATTGGACGATTCGCCCGCGCCTTTTGACGATTGCGGGCGTGGCGCAGGTCATTAATATCGGCGGCGGTGTCAAGCAGTATCAGGTTTTGGTCACGCCCGAAAAGTTAAAGCAATTCGGCATCACCGTCGAAGAAGTTACCGCCGCACTGGAAAAATCGAACAGCAATTCGACCGGCGGTTTCGTTGACGCGCAATCGCAGGAATACCTGGTCAGAAATTTGGGCAGATTTTATTCGGTTGACGAACTCAAACAAACGGTCGTCGCCTATCGCAGCAATACGGCGATCAAAGTCGGCGACGTGGCGGATGTCGAATTCGGAGCGCGAATCAAACGCGGCGACGCTGGAAGCAACGGAACGCCCGCCGTCATTATGTCAATCCAGAAACAGCCGGGCGCGTCCACGCTGGAGTTGACGGGAAAAGTTGACGACGCGCTCAAAGAATTACAGGCGAGTTTGCCGGAAGATGTCGAGATTAACGCGCAGCTTTTCCGGCAGGCGAATTTTATCAATTCCTCGATTTCCAACGTCGAAGAAGCCCTGCGCGACGGCGGAATTTTAGTCGTCATCGTTCTGTTTTTGTTTCTGCTGAATTTCCGCACGACGTTTATCACTTTGACGGCGATTCCGCTGTCGTTCGTCGTCACATTTTTGATTTTCAAAGCGTTCGGCATTTCCATCAACACGATGACTCTGGGCGGAATGGCGGTTGCCATCGGCGAATTAGTTGACGACGCGATTGTTGACATCGAAAACATTTACCGCCGTCTGCGTGAGAATAGAAAACTCGAAAAACCGCTTCCCGCACTCGAAGTTATTTATCACGCATCGCTCGAAATCCGCTCGTCAATCGTTTTTGCAACCGTGATTGTCGCGCTGGTTTTTATTCCGCTGTTCGCGCTTTCCGGCGTGGAAGGCAGATTGCTCGCGCCGCTCGGTTTGGCGTATATCACCGCGCTCGCCGCATCTTTGTTCGTCAGCTTGACGGTTACGCCCGTTTTGGCTTCGTATCTGCTGCCGAAAATGAAGGCGATGCGCGAAGAAAAAGACGGCTTTCTGGTGCGCCTTTTGAAAAAATGGGACGAGAAATTACTGCGCCGGACGCTCCATCATCCGTGGCTCGTGATCGGCGGCGCGAGTCTTTTGTTTTTAATCGCCGTCTCGACTCTGCCGTTCGTCGGCACGTCGTTTCTGCCCGAATTTAACGAAGGAACGCTGACGATAAATATTCAGGCGCAGCCCGGAACATCTTTGACCGAATCGGATCGCATCGGGCAAATCGCCGAAAAACTGCTGCTGCAAGTTCCCGAAGTAATTTCGACGGGGCGCAGAACCGGACGCGCCGAACTTGACGAACACGCCGAAGGCGTTCATTACACGGAAATTGACGTTGATTTGAAAAAAGACGGCGACCGTTCTCGTGAAGAAATCTTAAACGACATCCGCGAAAAAATGGCGCAGATTCCCGGCGTTTCGGTTAATATCGGACAGCCGATTTCGCACCGCATAGACCATCTGCAATCGGGCGTTCGCGCTCAAATCGCCGTTAAACTTTTCGGCGACGATTTGAGCGTTCTGCGCTCGAAAGCCGAAGAAATCCGCAACGTCGTCGCAGGTGTCGAAGGCGCGACCGACGTTTCGATTGAAAAACAGGTTCTGATTCCGCAAATTCGCTTTAATGTTGACCGCGCCAAAGCCGCGCAATACGGTTTGAACGCCGGAGAAATCACCGACACTCTGGAAACGGCGTTAAACGGCAAAAAAGTTTCCGAAGCCGTCGAAGGTCAGCGGCGTTTCGATGTCGTCGTCCGTTTCGCCGACGAAGCCCGCAACAATCTCGACGCGCTCAAAAACATCACGGTTGACACGCCGCAGGGAACGCAACTTCCCGTGTCAGCGGTTGCGACAATTGAAAATCTGCCGGGTCCGAATCAGGTTTTGCGTGAAAACACGAAACGAAGAATCGTCGTTCAATCGAACGTCGCCGGACGCGATTTAGGCTCGGTCGTCGGCGACATGCGCGAGCGAATTGCGGCGCAGGTGAAACTGCCGGAAGGCTATTTCGTCGAATACGGCGGGCAATTTGAAGCTCAGCAGGCGGCGACGAAAACGCTTTCAATTTTAACCGCTTTCTCGCTTGTCGCTATTTTCTTCATCTTGCTCAAAGCGTTGGGCGATTGGCATTCCGCACTGCAAGTGATGATAAATATTCCGCTCGCTTTAATCGGCGCGATTGCCGCGCTGCTTTTGACCGGCGGCGTGTTTTCGATTGCCACGCTCGTCGGATTTATCTCGCTCGTCGGCATTACTTCGCGCAACGGAATTATGATGATTTCGCATTATCTTCATTTAATCCGCGAGGAAGGCGAAGATTTCAACGAAGCGATGGTCATTCGCGGTTCATTGGAAAGATTAGTGCCGGTTTTGATGACGGCTTTAACCGCCGGATTATCGCTCGTGCCGTTAGCGATTGCCGCCGGACAGCCGGGCAAAGAAATTCTGCACCCGCTCGCCGTCGTCGTTTTAGGCGGAATTTTGACTTCGACATTGCTCGACCAAATCGTCACGCCCGCTGTGTTTTTCAAATTCGGCAGACAGGCGGCGGAAAATATTATCTGTGAGCGCGAAGGAAACGCAACCGGCAGAAGCGAATGGGGAAAAGCGAAAATCGAAGACGTGCGCGACGAGCGGTGACGGTTTTTGAAAACGGTCACGCTAATTACGGCTGGGCGGATTATCGCAATAATCATCTCGCGCCGGAGATGTCGGAAATGAAAGATGTAAAATACGCTTCGTCGGACGTGAAAATAAAAGTTGACGGGAAAACCGCCTGGGCGACGTTTAGATACACGATTTCCGGCGACTCCGAAGGAAAACATTTTGACGGCGGCGGTTTAGGAACGGCGATTTTGGAAAAACGCGGCGGACGCTGGCAGATCGTCCACTGGCATTCGAGCGCGCCGCGCCGTGCGCCTGCGCCCGCTCCGCCATCGTCGCCGAAAAATTGAAATCGCTGAACAGAAATTAAAAGCATTCGCAAAATATCGCTTATTTCGTCTAAATCTGCACCATTTGGAATCTTCAGTTTTTGACTTTGCCGGTTGCTTCGCCCGCCAAAACGTAATCTTCCGGCTTGTGGCGTATTTGGCATTCAAGTTGCAAATTGCATCGCGGCAAATGAAGAGCAGGGTTCAATCAATTTTGATCGGTATAATTTACATTTGCCGTTCCATTTCGGACAAAACCGGCTTTTTATTTGAGGCAGGTTTAATCAAATCCACGGAGGTTTAAGATGAATTCTTTAGGCAATTTACTAAAACGAACAATCGGCATCGGAGTTTTCGGAGCGGCCTTGTTTTTCGCCGCGAGTGTGACGGCGAACGCGCAGAGCGGTTATTACGACCCGTATTACAACCAGCAAAACAACGATTATTATAATCAGGATCGGCGCAGCGACCGGCGACACCAGAAAGACGAAAAGCGCGAGTTGAAACATCATCAGCGTCACGAACGCGAAGATTACGGCAACTCAAGAGAATTGCGCCGCCATCAGGAGCAGGAACGCCGACAGGTGAAACGGCATCAGCGCAACGAACGCCGCGACGGATATTACAACGATAATCGCCGCCGCAACAACAATGACGATTATGATGACGACGACCACGATCATTAAATCGGGCTGGAATTAAAGCGCGGACTTAATCAACCTTTAAGATCGAGCGGCAAGCGATCACGAAATAGTTTTATTTCGTGATCGCTTGCCGCTTTTCGCTGTCGAATTATTTTCTTTGAAAAGCGCGAATTGGTTTGACTCTGTATTCGACTACAAGGTTTATGATATGATAACAGCACAAAACAACACGGGAAACGGCGGTTGAAATAGACCGCCGCCTCCGTCAATTAAAAAATAGAGGAAATGATAAAACCTGCGAGAAAACAAGTTCAATTCGAGAAGACAAACGAACTTCGGCGTTCGTCGCTGAAAATCGGCGAGGTTTCACAGGCTTCGGGCATCGGCATCGAGGCTTTGCGGTTTTACGAGCGAAGCGGGATTTTGGGGAAACCGGCGCGGACGGCAAGCGGTTATCGCGTTTATGACCAAAGCGTGCTGGAACGGCTGGCGTTCGTCAAGAAGGCGCAGACGCTCGGCTTTTCGCTTGACGAAATTCGGCGCATCATCGCCGAAAGCAAAGCCGGCGAAAGCCCCTGCGCGGAAGTGCGCGAGATTGTGCGGCGGCGTTTGTCGGAACTCGACCGACACTTGCGCGATTTGCGCCGGTATCGTCAAGAATTGACAGCAACGCTTGCCGAATGGGACGAAAAAGGCGCGGCGGACGGCGCGATTTGCGGTTTGATCGAAGGCACGGAGATTGAAGCCGAACCAGCCATTACCGCGCCTTCTGTGAGACGAAAAAAGTCAAATAAACTGTCGGGGTAAAAATTATGGAAACACCAAATATGACGAAAACATTTATTGTCAAAACGCCGGACATAACCTGCGGCGGATGCGCGAACAGCATCAAAAACGCGCTCGGCAAAATGGACGGCATCGAAAAAGTCGAGGTGAACGTTGATACGAAAACGGTTTCAATCGAACACGGCGCACAGATTTCGCGTGAACAAATCGAAGCGAAGCTCGACGACATCGGCTTTCCAGTCGAATGAGGCTTGAGGCGGACGAACTTTCGCCCCGACAAAAAACAGGTGCTATTTATGGAAACAACCACAGCGACGGCAGCCGAGGTTACAGATCCGGTTTGCGGAATGACGATTTCGCCGGAAAAAGCGGCGGGAACGAGCGATTATCGAGGCGCAGCTTTTTATTTTTGTTCGCCCGCTTGCAAGGGAAAATTCGACGCGAATCCGGCGCAGTATTTGACGGAAAAGAGCGAAAATCAGCCGTCGGCAAACGGCGCGAGTCAAGCGGCAAACAGCGGCGTAACGGCGGCGGACGTTTTGAGCGGCAGGCGCAACGACCATTCGACACCGAACGGCGCGGGCGAGCGCGTGGATTTGCCGATTACGGGAATGACGTGCGCGGCGTGTGCCAACCGCATCGAGAAAAAACTGAATAAACAGAGCGGCGTGGAAAAAGCTTCGGTCAATTTTGCGACGGCGCGGGCGACGGTTGAATTCGATCCGCACAAAACGAGCATTTCCGATTTGATAAACACCGTCAAAGATGTCGGCTACGACACCGCCGGAACGCAGAAAATCGAATTTGTCGTTGACGATTCGCTGCGTCCGTCGGGTTCGAGCGTTCAGTTGGAGAATCAACTTTCAAAGCTGCGCGGCGTGGTCAAAGCCGATTTTAATTTGGCGACGATGAAAGTCGTCGTCGAATATCTGCCGACCGCCGCCGATACCAAAGCGATGCGCCGCGCCGTCGAAGATTTCGGTTACAACGTTCGCGAAGTCGCCGGAACGGGCGAAACGGCGGAGGATTCTTTGGAGAAAGCCCACGCCGCCGAATACTCGGAACTTAAAACAAAATTCTGGATTGCCGCCGTTTTATCGCTGCCCGTTTTGGTGATCGCAATGTCGCACGGCACGATTGATTTGCTGAATTTTCGCGGTGTCAATTGGCTGCAATTAGTTTTGACGATTCCCGTCGTTTTTTACTGCGGAGCGCAATTTTATCGCGGCGCGTGGGCGGCGTTCCGGCATCGCGCCGCCGATATGAACACGCTGATTGCCGTCGGGACGGGCGCGGCTTTTATTTATTCGACGGCGGCAACTGTTTTTCCGTCGTTTTTCGCGGCGGCAAATCAAACGGCGATGATTGGAATGCCCGGAATGATCGGCGTTCCGGTTTATTTTGAGGCGGCGAGCGTGATTATCGCTCTGATTCTGCTGGGCAAAATGCTCGAATCGAGAGCGAAAGGTCAGACCGGCGCGGCGATTCGCAAACTCGTCGGATTGCAGGCGAAAACGGCGCGGGTCATTCGTGACGGCGTAGAAATTGAAATCGAAACCGAAGAAGTCATACCCGGCGATATTGTCCAGGTTCGCCCCGGCGAAAAAATTCCGGTTGACGGTGTTTTGGTCGAAGGCAGTTCGGCGATTGACGAATCAATGCTGACCGGCGAGAGTTTGCCGGTTGAAAAGAAAATCGGCGATGATATTTTCGGCGCGACGATCAATAAAACCGGCGCATTTCAGTTCAAGGCGACGAAAGTCGGCAAAGATACGGCGTTGCAGCAAATCGTTAAATTAGTGCAGGATGCCCAAGGCTCGAAACCGCCGATTGCCAAATTAGCCGACGTTATCAGCGGCATTTTTACGCCGATTGTCATTTGTCTGGCGATTGCCGCGTTCGTCATCTGGTTTGTCGCCGCGCCGGTTGACACGCGATTCACTTTTGCGCTCGTCAGTTTCGTTTCGGTTTTGATTATCGCCTGTCCGTGCGCTCTCGGATTGGCAACGCCGACGGCGATTATGGTCGGAACGGGCAAGGGAGCGGAAAACGGAATTTTAATCAAAGGCGGCGCGAGTCTCGAAACCGCGCACAAATTAAATGTGATTGTGCTGGACAAAACCGGCACGATTACGAAAGGCGAGCCGAGTTTGACGGACGTTATCGCTGCTGATGGATTTGTCGAAAACGATTTTCTGCTAATCGTCGCGTCGGCTGAAAAACGAAGCGAACATCCATTGGCGGCGGCAATCGTGCGCGGCGCGGAAGCGCGGAATTTGACGTTTGAAACGGTTGAAAATTTCAACGCGCTCGAAGGTCGCGGCATCGAAGCGACAGTCGGCGGCAAAAATTTACTGCTCGGCAATCGGCGTTTAATGACCGAGCGAAAAATCGAATTAAACGGCGCGGAAATGACGGTTGAAAAATTGGCAAGTGAAGGCAAAACGCCGATGTTCGCGGCGATTGATAACAAATACGCCGGCATCGTCGCCGTCGCCGACACGATTAAACCCGAATCGAAAGAAGCGATTCGCGCTTTACAGAATTTAGGTTTGGAAGTCGTGATGATGACCGGCGACAATCAGCGAACGGCGGAAGCGGTCGCCGCGCAGGTTGGCATAAAGAGAGTTCTGGCGGAAGTTCTGCCCGAAGGAAAGTCCGGTGAGATCAAACGTCTGCAAGCCGAAAAGAAAATCGTCGGAATGGTCGGCGACGGCATTAATGACGCGCCCGCGCTGGCGCAAGCCGATGTCGGAATCGCCATCGGAACCGGAACCGACGTGGCGATTGAAGCGAGCGACATTACTTTAATCAAAGGCGATTTGCGCGGAGTCGTGACGGCAATCGCGCTCTCGAAAGCGACGATTCGCGCCGTCAAACAAAACCTTTTCTGGGCATTTATCTACAATGTCATCGGCATTCCGATTGCCGCCGGAGTTTTGTATCCGTTTTTCGGAATTTTACTTTCGCCCGTTCTGGCGAGCGCGGCGATGAGTTTATCGAGCGTTTCGGTCGTGGCGAACAGTTTGCGGCTGCGTTCTTTCAAATCGCCGGTTCTATGAAGTTCAAGGTTTAAGGTTCAAGGTTTAAGGTTTAAGATTAAATCCGGTCTTCAACTTTGAACCTTGAACCTTGAACCTTGAACCTTGAACCTTGAACCTTATAAAATATATGGACACGACGGAAATTATTGTGGTTATCGGCGGCGTTGTTTTAATCGCCTTGACGCTGTGGTATTTTTTCGGCGAACGCGAAAAAGTTGCCGCCGAAACGAATGAAACGGGCGTTCAGGAAATCAAAGTTACCGTCAAAGGCGGTTATTCGCCGGATGTAATCGTCGTCAAAAAGGGCGTTCCCGTCCGGCTGAATTTCTACCGCGACGAAACTTCGTCGTGTAGCGAACAAGTCGTTTTCGGTGATTTCGGAATCGTCAAAGATTTGCCCGCCTTCAAAACCACGCCGATTGAATTTACGCCCGACCAAGCCGGAGAATTCAACTTCGTCTGCGGGATGAATATGATACGCGGGAAATTGATTGTCGAATCAATTTGAGGTCGAACGGAGCGAAATGGCGGCGACGCTCGATAAAAAGTCGAAACGCAATGAATCACACCGAATTAACAAAAACTAAAATTTTATTACGGCGGGACAAGAAATTCCGGCGGCTGATTTTCAGTCTCGTCGTGGTCGGGACGTTTGAATTTTTGTCGCTCGCCGGCTGGCATCTGCCGACTTCGATTGCCGCGCCTTTTTTTGCCGCGATAATTTTAGCCATCGGCTGGCGAACGCTTTGGTCGGGTTTGAAAGCTCTCGCCAAACTCAATTTTCGGAGCATCAATCTGCTGATGGTGATCGCCGTTTGCGGCGCATTCGTGCTGGGCGAATACGAAGAAGCGGCAGTCGTCATCGTGCTTTTCACACTGGGTGCCACGCTGGAAAAATTCGGCATCGCGTCGAGCAAATCCGCGCTTCAGGCGTTGGTTGACCGAACGCCGAAAACCGTGCGGATTCGGCGCGCAAATCGGGAGCCGGAAATCACGCTCGGCGAAGTCGGCATCGGCGATATTCTGATTATCAAGCCGTCGGAGATGATCGCGCTCGACGCAGAAATCACGAGCGGCGCATCTTCGGTTGACGAATCCACGATTACGGGCGAACCTTTGCCGAAAGACAAACACGCGGGCGATCTCGTGTTCGCCGGAACGCTCAATATGCAGGGTTATCTGGAGGCGCGGGTTTTGAAAACGGCAGCCGATACGACGCTGGCGAAAATCATCGAAACGACTTTCGCGGCGACTAGGACGAAAGCCGAAACGCAAAAGTTTATCGAAAAATTTTCGTCGTATTACACGCCGTCAATCATCGTCATCGCGGTTTTGCTGGTCGCCGTGCCGACCTTGATTTTCGGACGGGAATTCGAGCCTTGGTTTCGGGAAGCCCTGACGCTGCTGGTGATCGCCTGTCCGTGCGCGCTGGTAATTTCCACGCCGATTTCGATTTATGCGGCAATCGGCAACGCTTCGGCGAAAGGCGCACTGGTCAAAGGCGGCAAATACATCGAGACAATCGGACAAATCAAAGCCGTAGCGATGGACAAAACCCGCACTTTAACTTACGGCAAGCCGAAAGTCACCGATGTCATTCCGTTCGGCGAGATGACGCGCGAACACCTGCTCGCCTGCGCCGCCGGCATCGAAAGTTATTCGGAACACCCGCTGGCAAGCGCCATCGTCGCGGCGGCGAACGCCGAAAATATAGATTTGCACGAAGTCGAAAACTTCCGCGCCGTGTTGGGCAAAGGCGCGACCGCCGATTGCGTCGTCTGCTACGACAAACATCACTGCATCGGGAAACTGCCGTTTATCACCGAAGAACACGCCGTTCAGGATGAAGTCATCAAGCGCGTCGAACAATTGCAGCGAATGGGCAAAACTTCAATCGTCGTCAGCAGCCACCGAAGCGTCGAAGGCATTATCGCCCTGACCGACGAATTAAAAGCCGAAAGCAAACAAACGGTCGCCGAACTGAAAAATTTAGGCGTGGCGGTCGTGATGCTGACCGGCGACAATCACGCTCCGGCAATGCTGGTCGCCGAAGAAGTCGGCATCACCGAAGTCAAAGCCGAAATGCTGCCCGAAGACAAAGCCGACGCGATCAAAGAACTGCTTGAAAAATACGGCGGCGTGGCGATGGTCGGCGACGGCGTGAACGACGCGCCCGCGCTCGCCCTTTCGTCGGTCGGGATTGCGATGGGCGCGGCTGGCTCGGACACGGCAATCGAAGCGGCTTCGATTGCGATTTTAAACGACCGCCTGGAACTGATTCCGTATCTGATACGGCTCGGCAGAAGAACGATTTCGACGATTAAAATCAACACGACGCTCGCCGTTCTGACCAAAGTGGTTTTTATCGTGCTGGCGGTTTTCGGGTTAAGCAGTCTGGCATTGGCGATTTTCGCCGATGTCGGCGTGACGGTTTTAGTAATTTTGAACAGCTTGCGGCTTTTGCGCTTTGAATAAACCTGAGCCGTGAGTCGAAACCAAAGTTGGAATTAGACCAGTGATGAACCCTGACTAAGCGGATTTTGGCGAATTATTCTTAAAGCGTGTTTGGAAATTCAAAAAAGACCGGCAATTTTACATTCTTCATTCTAAATTTTATCCGGTAAAAATTTAGAATGAAGAATGTAAAATGTAAAATTAAGCCATCCACTTTTCGACCAAGTGAATTTCCAAACACGCTCCAAGTAAAATTTTTGGCGAATCAGACGATTAAAAGCTGTCTCAAAAATTCGTCAGTCGTCGGAAATTCTAAATTTTACAGTCGCAATCCTTCATTTTTTCGCGGAAAAATTTAGAATGCGAATCAGTAAGTAAGAAGACTAAATTATTTTATAAATGTTCAGAGTCTCTCAATAAACACCGGAAAGATAAGTGAGTTTAAATTTGAACATCTATAAAATAATTCAGTCCCCTTACTTACAATCGGGTCAGATTACATTCGAGTTTAGGCTACCAAAGTCCAATCGAATTTGAAGCAGAGTGGAAAATTAAAAATGGAGGAAAGATAGAGAGTTTTGTACCCACTAAAACTTGACCATATCATTTTTATGGAAAAGGATTGATCTATGTTTGAGTGACGAAATACAGACTAAACCACTCTGCACTGGAAGTGCAGAGGTTGTAAGTGGACTGAAAGTCCGACAAAACTACTCAAGGATAAACCGATTGTTGTCCTTGTTCGATGGATTTCGATGATGTTCCAAATACTGTTTGACCATTTCGTCGGTGATATTGCCCGCCCGCCACGCGCCGTATCCGATTGCCCAAAAATGATTGCCCCAATATCGCTTTTTCAAATTTGGAAATTCCGCCTGAAGCCGCCGCGAGGTGCGACCCTTTAGACGTTTTACCAAATTCGAGAGTGCCAATCGAGGCGGGTATTCGATGTGCATCTGAACGTGGTCTTTCGAGACCACGCCCGAAAGAATGCGAACATCTTCGGCATCGCAAATCTGCACGAGCAAATCACGGCATCGAACCTTTATATCGCCTTCAAGCACGTGATAGCGGTATGCGCGTTGCCCAAACTAGATGAACGGTCAATCGCGTAACTGTCTGATGCCCGTGTCGGTTGTCTTTCATCTTCCGCTATTTTCACACGAGATTTTAGCGGAAACAAACTAAAGTCTTGCGCTGAAAGCGCATAGCTTTTGCTAGCGTGCTGAAACAGTAAAATGATATAAATTTCAGAGAAAATTATTTTATGAAAAAATTTTTAAACTTCGATTTAGCTTTAATCAAATTTTTCGCGGTTCTTATGTTCGTTGCCGGATTCAGCGGCATTGGATACGGAGCGACTCTGACGGTAACTAAAACTGCTGATACGAATGACGGCGTATGTGATGCTGATTGTTCGCTGCGTGAAGCTGTGGCTGTTGCCAAAACAACTTTCGGCGACGATACGATTGAATTTTCGCCTGATTTAGCCCTGATTACTCTGACGAGCGAAATCGAAATCATCGCGTCCTCCGGCTCTATTGCGATTATTGGACGTGGGGCTGATACATTGACGATTGACGGCGGTCCGGGAAACAATCGCCTTTTTTCCCTTATTAATGCCACATTGGGAATTCAGAATGTAACACTAACCGGCGGCAATGCCGGAGGGGAAAACCGCAACGGATTTGGCGGCGCAATATTCTCGGACGGCGGTAATTTAGTACTTTTTGGAGTTCACGTGGTTGGCAATACGGGCATTGGGGGCGGCATCAATATCTTAAACGGCGCGGCGCGTATTATCAATACAACGATTTCCGGCAACTCCGGCGGAAGCTGCGGCGGTGTTAATAACAGCAGCGGGCAGATGGTGATAATCAATTCGACGATTTCCGGGAATACGGCAACGTCGCAGCAGGGCGGCGGTTTATGCGCCAACGGCGATACGACGCTGCGTAACGTAACAATTGCCGACAATATCGCGCCGAACGCCGCGGGCATTCTCAAAGCTGCTACCGGAACACTTAATATCGGAAATACTATCGTCGCTAACGTCGGCTTTTCTGAAATTCAATTTAATGCCGGAGCGATTGTTTCGGTCGGCAACAACATAATCGGCGACTCGCCGGGAGAAGCCGCCAATACCGGGCAATGGGCTCCCGTTATTTATCATCCGACGGACATTTTGGACACACCGCCTAAACTCGGTAGATTGCGGAAAAACGGCACTGCAATTCCGACGCATTCATTTTCGCTCGACAGTCCGGCTTTAGATGGCGGAAATAATTCTCTAGCGATTGACCCGGCAACCGGCGCACCGCTCTGGACTGACCAACGCGGTTTCAGCCGGCTGATTGACGGCGACGGAAACGGAATAGCTCAAGTTGACATCGGAGCGTTCGAATTGCGCCCGCTTTATGTAACTAATATAAACGACAACGGCACCGGCAGTCTAAGGCAGGCACTTCTTGATGTCGTCTCCCAAGCCGATGCCATCGGTTTCAGCAGCGATTTGTTCAACTTGCCCCAAACGATCACCTTAACCGGCGGAGAACTATTGATTCCTCCAAACACCAGTTTTTTCATTAACGGCAGAGGGAGCGAAAAACTCACGATCAGCGGTAATAATCAGAGTCGCGTCTTTAATGTCAGCGCATCTGCCGAGCTATTACTCGACGGATTAAAAATCGCCGGCGGAAGAACTCTCAGCGGTGGCGGCGGAATCATTAACCACGGAACGCTGACTGTTTCCAATTCAAGGATAGACGGAAATACCGGAAACGATGGCGGCGGCATTTTCAATAGTAGCGGGACAGTTAGTGTTCTCAATTCGAGCTTGAATAACAATACGGCAAATAACGGCAAAGGCGGCGGTATTTTCTCTCTTAATAACGCGAAATTGACTTTGACAAATTCGATTGTCAGCAATAATCAAGCGAGCGGAAATGGCGGCGGCATTGATGTTTCTAACGCTGATCTGGCTCTTGTCAGCACGTCAGTGACGGGCAACACGGCGGGCAGCAATGGCGGCGGCATTGATTTAGAGAGCAACCAGGGACGGAACGTCAGTTTCAACAATTCGGTTATCAGCAATAACATTGCTGTCGTAAACGGCGGCGGAATTCAAAGTGCCAGTCCTCTAAGCATCAGCAACACGTCTATTAGCAGTAACTCTTCAGGTAATGACGGCGGCGGCATTTATACCGATTCTAATCTAACCGTGACTTTCAATAGAGTAGCCGTTTCGGGTAATACAGCGCACGGCAGTGGGGGCGGTATTTATAATTACCGTAACCTGACGATTACTAACTCCACGCTGTCGGGTAACTCGGCATCTGAAGGCGGAGCCGGCGGCGGTTTTTTCAACTACGGTGCCTCCGATCTAACCAATGTAACGATCAGCGGAAATTCAGCGGGTATCGGCGGCGGTATTTTCAATCAAAGCGACTTGACGCTAAATCTTAACAGTGTGACTGTCGCCGAAAATAAGGCAAACGTTTCCCTCGGCGGCGGAGTTTTCAGCGGTGCGGTCGGAACCGTCAATTCACGAAATTCTATTTTTGCAAGAAATCGTGCCACCGTCGGTGCGCCGGATTTTGCCTTTACCTTAACTTCTCAGGGATACAATTTAATCCAAGATACTGAAGGGACGACCATTACCGGAACTACGACGGGCAACATTCTCGGACAGGATCCCCAGCTTCTTCCTCTCAATAACTACGGCGGGGCGACCCCGACCCATGCTTTAAGGATCACCAGCCCCGCGATTGATAAAGGCACTACTTTTTTTGCCGGAGGTAGTGATCAGCGTGGATTAAACAGACCATATAATAATCCGTTCATTCCCAATGCACCCGGCGGCGACGGCAGCGATATTGGAGCATTTGAGCGGCAGGCGTTCGACGTTGCCGGTTCAACTTCATTCGATTTTGACGCGGACGGGAAAGCCGATATTTCAGTCTTTAGACCGGAAAACGGCAGTTGGTATATTCAACGTTCAGCAGCCGGATTTAGCGGCATCGCGTTTGGTTTTGGGACTGATAAATTAGTTCCGGCAGATTACGATGGCGACGGCAAAACCGATCTGGCGGTGGTTCGCAGTGGTGTCTGGTATATTCAGCGAAGTGCGCTCGGCTTTACCGGTTTACAATTCGGCAACGCAGACGATATTCCTGTTCCGGCAGACTATGACGGTGACGGGAAAGCTGATATTGCGGTGTTTCGCCCCAGCAATGGAACCTGGTATTTGTTGCAGTCAACCGCCGGCTTTGTCGGCATTCAGTTCGGACAAGCGGGCGATAAACCGGTGGCGGCGGATTATGACGGCGATGGCAAAGCGGATGTGGCGGTCAATCGCAACGGCACTTGGTATATCAATCGCAGTCAACTCGGTTTCTACGGAGTGCAGTTCGGCGACTCGAACGATAAGTTAGTTCCGGCAGACTATGACGGCGACGGCAAAACCGATGTGGCGGTCTTTCGTCCATCCAATGGCACATGGTATCTGCTGCAGTCAACTGCCGGATTTACGGGCATTGCCTTCGGATTGGGAACTGATCTGCCGACAGCGGCTGATTACGACGGCGATGGGAAAGCCGACATCGCCGTCTTTAGAAACGGCACCTGGTATTTGAATCGTTCGGCGCAGGGCTTTACCGGCATCGCCTTTGGTGCGTCAACCGATCAGCCGCTCCCGAATGTTGCTGTGCGGTAACTTTATTGAATAATTAAAAACAAAGACCGCGCAGATTTCGATCTTCACGCTCTTTTAATCAACTAATGATCAGTCGGTGGTTTTTACAGGATTTCCCCGGCTGTAACTTGTTCCTGCTAACGGGCATTATGATGAATTACCTTTGCAGTAGAATTTTACGATTATTATTTTTCTTAATTGCCGGCATATGTCTGGTCGTTCCATCGAACGGACAAGCGGTTGATCCAAATTTTTATCCGGTTATTACCAATCACGATTATGCCGTAGTTAATACTTCGGCAGTGCAAGCCGACGGCAAAGTGGTGATCGCCGGAGCGTTCGGTCAAGCGAACGGATTTAGGCAGAGCGGAGTCGCCAGATTACTGCCGAACGGCAAAACCGATGAAACTTTTCAGCCGGTGAATCTCTCTAACGGAAATTACGCCGGGTTTGTCTATGACTTAAAAATACAGCCGGACGGGAAAATTTTAATTGCCGGAGATTTGAGCGGGGTGAACGGGCAAATTCGGCGCGGCATCGCCCGTCTGAACACGAACGGCGCACTGGATACGAGTTTTGCGACCGTTATATCCGATGTCGGTTACAGAGCCAATGCTATTGAGCTTCAGCCGGATGGGAAGATTCTGGTTGCCGGCAGTTTTCCTGCCCAGCGCAATCTCCTCAGATTAAACACCGACGGGACGATTGACGGTTCTTTCCAAAATCCTTTGCCAAGCGGCGGTGAATTGACGGCGGTAGCCTTACAACCGAACGGGCAGATTATGGTCGCTTATCAGATTTATGAGAACGCTTGGAAAACAAAAGTTGTGCGGCTCAATTCCAGCGGCGGTCTCGACTCGAATTTTGCAACGGTTGAAGTTATTGGGACGGGAGCGACCTCCGGCGGTTCGCCGACGATCAATGCGATGCTGTCGCAATCGAACGGTAAAATAGTTGTCAGCGGCAGTTTAACTCTAATTGGCGGAGTTTCAAAAAGCAGAATAGCCCGCCTTAATTCCGACGGAACAGTAGATAACGCTTTTCAGGGGACGGCGGACGCGGCGGTCTTCACGTTGCGAATGCAGCCGGACGGCAGAATTCTGGCGGGCGGAATCTTCTCGCAAATCAACGGCACCGAGAGCAAAAATATTGCCCGCATAAATCCCGACGGAAGTTTGGACGATTCGCTGCACGCTTCGTTTCCTGGACCTTTTAATGCGATACAAACCGTTGCCGTTCAACCGGACGGAAAAATCATCATCGGCGGACAATTTATAAACGTCGGCGGCAAAGTCCGCTATCGCGTGGCGCGGCTAAATTCCAACGGAACATTGGACGATGATTTCGCTTTTGTGCTGATCGGCGCACCGGGACTGGTGTCACTGATTGTTCCGCGCGCGGACGGTAAAATTTTCGCCGCCGGTTCATTTTCGTACGTCGGAGATGAATTTCACAATCTTTTAGTGTTAATCAATCGAGACGGAACACTGGAGAAGTCGTTTCAGAACGTCAATTTCGGTGATAACTTCAATATTTCTGCGGTTCTTCCTTTGCCGGATAACAAAGTCATGGTCGCCGGACGTTTCTCCGTTTTCAGCAGTGACGGACGTTTGTATAGTAGTTTAGTGCGGTTTAATGCCGACGGTACAATTGATACGACATTTCCTAATACCCTCACTCCGGGCAACAGTTCGGTAGCGGCACTGGCAAGGCAGCCGGACGGCAAAATTTTGCTCGGCGGACTTTTTACCAATCTCAGCGGAGAGTCGCAAACCGCTATCATTCGCATTAACGCCGACGGTACGCCCGATGCAACTTATCACACTGAATCTTCAGGGACGAGTTATTCGGGGGCGGCAAAAGTCGTTCTACAGCCGGACGGGAAGATTTTAATCGGTGGCTATTTCACGCGGGTAAATGGAGTTATACGTAACCGGATTGCCCGTCTCAACCCTGACGGAAGTCTCGACACGTCCTTTCAGAACAATATGGCAGGCTTTAATAGTGCCAGTAATCTTGCCTCCGTTCTTCAAATTGATCTTCAGCCGGACGGCAGAATGCTGGTTGCCGGTGAATTCGATTCGGTCAATGGGACAAATCGAAAATACTTGGTACGTTTGAACTCTGACGGTTCGCTTGATGAGGAATTTTTGAATAATTACGCTGGAACGGACAATTTGGTAACGGCGGTCACCGTCGAAGGCAGCGGCAAAATTTTAATCGCCGGTTTTTTTACTACGGTTAACGGAACAACAAGACGCACTTTGGCGCGACTGAATGCCGACGGCAGTCTTGATACGACTTTTTCAATTACTTTCGATTCGGGAACTTCCAGTACCGCCAATTCGCTCGCCGTTGAATCAAACGGAAATGTATTGGTCGGAGGTTTATTCGGCTTGGTAAACAGTCAAACACGCGCCGGTCTATTCAGAATTATCAATTCTCGACCGGCAAAATTTGATTTTGACGGCGACGGACGCGCGGATGTGTCGGTCTTCCGCCCTGACAACGGCGCGTGGTATCTCAATCAGTCGGCGGCAGGCTTTACCGGCGCAATCTTCGGCTTCGGGACTGATAAGTTAGTGCCAGCCGATTACGACGGCGATGGCAAAACCGATCTCGCCGTTTATCGTAACGGGACGTGGTATCTGCAACGCTCAACGTCAGGCTTCTACGGTGTCGCCTTCGGTGATGCCAATGACATTCCCGTCCCCGCCGATTTTGACGGCGACGGCAAGGCGGACATCGCCGTCTTCCGTCCGAGTAATGGAACGTGGTATGTGCTGGGTTCGACCAACGGATTCTACGGTGTTCAATTCGGCATCTCGACCGACAAACCCGTCGCGGCGGATTACGACGGCGACGGGAAAGCCGACATTGCGGTCAATCGTGCAGGCACTTGGTATATCAACCGTTCGCAACTCGGCTTCTACGGCATTCAGTTCGGCGACTCGAATGACAAGTTAGTTCCGGCTGATTACGACGGCGACGGCAAGGCGGACATCGCGGTGTTCCGCCCATCTAACGGCGTGTGGTATATTCAGCAGTCAACCGCAGGATTC
>JAYVKL010000278.1:0-8423 GCA_043768465.1 Pyrinomonadaceae bacterium | reverse complement strand
GCCAAAACCGATAAAATAATCGCCAGCGGATGCAGGTGAATTCCTTCACGGACGATGCGCGGATAAAAAACGTAATCCTGAAGAATCCGCAAAACCACCAGAAAAATCAAAACGTATAACGCTTCCCACGGCGATTCGAGCGCGGCGGCGACCACCACCGTCGCCCCAATGGTAATCGGACCGATGAGCGGCACGAATTCAAAAACTCCCGCCAGCACGCCGAACAAAAGCGCGTAGTTGATGCCGAGCAGATAAAACGCCACCGTGCAGAGCGAGCCGATTAAAACGCACGAAATAAGTTGGGCGCGGGCGTAGGCGGCGAGCGTCTGATTGACATCCTGCAGAACCGATTCGACGCGCAGCCGCCAGTCGCCGGTCGGAAAAAATTTCAGCAGCGAGAGCCGGAAAAGATTGGCATCCTTGAGAAAGAAAAAAGCCAGAATCGGAACTAAAATCAGCCACGGCAGATACGATGCCAGCGATATTAAAAACCCGGTGATTTGCGCGCTGACCGCTCCGACCAACGCTCCGGCTTTCTCGTTGATCTGCACCTGCACGGCTTCGGGAATTTTGTATATTTCAAAGCGATTGCTGATGGAACCGAACTGCCTCTGAATCGAGGCCGCGTAGGTCGGCAGATTGACCGACAATTGACGGGCTTGTTCGGCGATGATCGGAGCGAGTAGCGTAATCGCTCCGCCGACGGTCAGGAAAAGAAAGAGATACGCCGTCGCTATCGCCAGCGGTCGCGGCATATATTTTCCGTGATTGAGGTTTCCAAGCGGACGGCGAATCAACTTGACCAGCGGTTCGATCAAATACGCAAAAAAGATTGACAGCACGATGAGAAAGAATAGATAGGTCAGCGACGCAATCATTCCTTTGAGGAAATCGGAGACGAACAAAATCAGCAGCGTGATTAAAACCACGCGCACGATTGAACGCACCGACGGCGTTGAAGAATCGAGAACGACGTTCATCGCCGGCTGTCCGACTTCCGGCGCGGCTTGATCCTCGCCGCCGACAATTTTTAATGTTTCCGTGACTTTATTTTCAGTCATAAAATTTACCTGATTGGGCGAATCAAGAGTAAAAAAAACTCGGCGTTCTCGGCATCGCTCGCGTGAAAAAATCGCTAAAAATCGGATGCTTCCGATAAACTGCCAAACATTTTCACGCGAGCGATGCCGGGAACGCCGAGAAAATGTTCTGAACTGATGGAAAGTTTTGACATTTGATTCGCACCCGTTATTTTACATCAGCCGCCGAAAAATCTTCGACGTTAAAACGAAGCCGCAAAACCTCCAGATTTTCCGGCGGGAATTTGTAATTCGAGCCGACGACGAACGCTTTGCCTTCGTCGGTCATTATCACGCGGTTGGTCGTCGGCAAATTGGCTCGCAGATATTTTTTATCCGCGCCGTCGAACGCGCCGCCGTCGGTTCGCCGAAAAACAAAAATATATTTCAGATCGGCGGTTTTCAGCGTTTGCAGATCGCTTTCGTAAGCCGCCTGTTTATTTTCGGCAGCGGGTTTTTCCTCCGCGTTCGGCTTTTCCAGGGAGTTGTAATGGCAGGCGAAACTCGCCGCCAGAAAAAGCGTCGTCATCAGCGAAACCGCCGCCCGTTTAATTCTCGTTTTCTTCATCGTCGTCGGCATTTTGATCGGGTTTAGCTTTGGCGGCATTCGCGTCTTCTTCGTCCAGTTGTTTTTCTTCTTCGGGTGTCGGCGGCGCGTCGGTGCCGGCGGCTTCGTTCGGCGGCGCGCCTCTGACATCGCGGATTTTCAAAAACATCGCCTCGTCGTCCTGATACGCCATTTCGCACCAGCCACTGTCCAGACATTTGGCGACCATCTCGACATTTTCCTTCGCGTCGTTAAAGATAAACCGCGCTCCGAATTTTTCGCGGATAATCGGCGCGGCCTCCGTGATTTTGCCGCTCGTGATGTCGGGAATCAGTTTTGATAGTTCGGGATTTTGCGTGTAAAGGTAATTCGGATCGAGACCGTAAACGTAATTATGCGTCGTATCGAAGAAAAACAATTTCGGAAAATCGTCCCAGTTGCAGTTAAAAATCCGCTCGCCTTCGGGAATGTTCGCCTTCGCCCAATCGGTCGCGCGCTGATATTTGTCGTTCGCCTCGTTGCCCCTCAGAGTTTCAATTAAACCGGTTTCCTGAAGACCCGCGAAATTGATGCCGTGGAGATTGTAAAACAGCCACAGCACCAGAAAAATGCCGACGAGCCACACCGCCGCCTGTTTGATAATTTCGGAGGTGCCGCGCTGTTTCGGCTTGTTTTCGACATCGAGATAATTTTCCAGCCCGCGCCGGAAATCTTCCGGCATTTGCGCGGCGAGCGGCGTGAGAAAATCCCTCCAACTGAACGCGGCGAACAGAACGGCAAACGGCGGGAAGTATTCGGCAAAGCGTTTCGAGCGAAATTGCGCGACCAGCAAAACCGTCACGAACATCAGAAAAAAGGTGGATTTTTCCGGCAGCTTGCCGTTTTTCGGCGCGAACAGAATATAGCCGATGAGCATTGCGATCAAGGCAATCGGGAAATTCAACAGCAGTTCCTGACCGGAATACGGATACCATTCGCCGCCGACCGAGACGACGAAATCCGAGCCGACTTTGAATTTCTCAAAGAAATGCTCGGAGAAGAGATAAAGATTCTGCGGGAAATACGGGTTAATTATATTCCCTAAAACCATTCCGCCGAGCGTGTAGGCGAGCGGTCGCCACTCAAATCTTCGTTCGTTCCACGCGGTAATCGCCGTCCAGAAAAACGCCGCGAACACGAGCAGCGGAAAAAGACTGTAAGTCCAGACGAAGACGAACATCAAAGGCAGCAGCCAAACGTATTTGCGCTCGAACAGCAGATAAATCCCAATGATCGTGATGATAATCGTCAAAGGCGGAGCTTTCGCCATATTGATCCGAAACAAAAACGAACTCGCGCAGGTCAAAAGCGCGGCGAGCCAGATCAATAAATAATCAATTTTGTAGCGAAACATCAGCCAGTATGCCGAAAAAATCGCCAGACTGCCGTAACAGATCGCCGCGATTTTTGCCGCCATTACGGGTTCAAAAAACCATAAAAACGGGATTTGCAAAAGGTGAAACAGAAAATGGTGATCGGCGTAATCCCCCGCGTTCAAAACCGTCAGAGGCAGCCAGACGAATTCCGGCAGCCAGTGTCCGCTTTTGAAACTTTCCCAGAGCAACGAACTCCAGCGAATGTGATAATAGCCGTCCCAATCGCCGCAGCAAATCGCTTTGGTCGAAAATTGGAGCAGCGTCATTATCAGAACGATGGCGAAAAACCCGAAAAGCAGATAAACCCAGCGAATCGCCGCGTCCGTTCCGAACCAAGCCGCCCAACTCTGTTGCGCCGCTTTTCTCTCGGCGACGTTCGGCGTTTCCGCCTGTAACTCTTCCATTTGGATAATAAAAAAACGATGAAAACTGAAATGTATTCTTTCAGAAAATTATCACGAAACGGGTTTAAATATCTAGAGGCTGTCTCAAAAATCAGAAATTCTAAATTCGACATTCTAAATTTTTCATTTTTCCGCGTAAAAATTTAGAATGTCGAATGTAAAATTTAGAATTTAAGACGACCTGCGGATTTCTGGCGGCAGATTCTAATCATCAACTTGCATAACACGATTTTGATTTCAGCTCGATTCGGCGGGCTTTCCGCCGAATCGAGCTGAAATCAAAATCGCGTCGAGTCATTCATCAACGCGCAAATTACCGCCGTTTAATCGCGGATTAGATAAATTACCCGAAAACACATTTGCTAATCGAAAAGCCGAAATCTAAAATCGTAAATCTAAGGTATGTATCCAAAAGGCAATCTCCAAATTCCGGCATCGCACGGAACGCTCGAAGCGATTTTGAAGGAACCGAAAAGCGATATTCGCGGCGCGGCACTCGTTTGTCATCCGCATCCGCTTGGGCAAGGGACGATGCACAACAAAGTCGTTTACCGCGCCGCCGCCGGATTAAACGAAGCCGGTTTAGTCGCGCTGCGCTTTAATTTTCGCGGCGTCGGCAACTCGACCGGAGCGCACGACGACGGCATCGGCGAAAAACGGGATGTGCTGGATGCGCTCGATTTTCTGACGGAAAGTTATCCGAATCAAGAAATCACTTTAGCCGGATTTTCGTTCGGCTCGCGGGTCGGCTCGGAAGTCGCGCTCGGCGAAAATCGCATTGCGCGCTTAATCAGCATCGGCACGCCGGTTGATAAATACGACTTTTCATATTTAAAACACAACCGAAAACCGGCCCTTTTCGTTCACGGCGACGCTGACGAATTCGGCACAATCGAACATTTAAACGAAGTCGTCGAATTGGTCGAAGCGGCGGACAAAACCGTCGTCGTCTTTGAAAACTGCGGGCATTTTTTCGACGAACATCTCGAGCAATTAAAAAATGCGGTGCGCGATTGGACGCTGGAGAGGATTTGAGATTCCAGATTTCAAATTCCAAATTAGTGCTGTGCAATCTAAGTTGATGATAGTTCGCGTCTTCGTTCAGAGTCCAAACTTCAGTTTGTTCTTCCGCCAGCGAAGCGCGGCGGAAACACGCTAAAGGCGTGGACTCTGAACGAAGAGGAAGATTTGATTATCAAAATTTCGGTTGCAAAACATTAGGCTTTCGGCTTTTCCAATTCAGAATCTGGAGTTTAAAATTACAATTTATGGAAAATGAACAATCCGTTATCAACCGCGACGCGGCGATTCGGATAACGATGATGCCGCGTGATACGAACGCGCACGGCACGGTTTTCGGCGGCATAATTTTAAGCTACATTGATGTCGCCGGCGGTGTCGAAGCCGTCCGCCACACGGGACACGACCGTTTTGTCACCCGCGCAATGAAGGAAGTCATCTTTCACGAACCCGTGTTCATCGGCGATTTGGTCAGCTTTTACGCCGAAACGACGAAAGTCGGCAGCACTTCGATCACGATTCACGTCGTCGTCGAAGCCGAACGCTTCGGCTCGCCGCACGGTCAGAAAGTAAAAGTTACCGAAGCCGAAGTCATCTACGTCGCCATCAACCAATACCGCGAAAAGGTTTGCATCGGGAAATGAGTTCAAGGTTTCAGGTTCAAGGTTCAAGGTTCAAGGTTTCAGGTTTCGGGTTCAAGGTTCAAGGTTGGAAAAACCTGGAACCTGAAACTTGAAACTTGAAATTTGAAACCTGAAACCTGAAACCTTAAAAGAATGAACGCGCTCAATTCCGCATCGCTGATAAATCTGCTCGGCTTCACGGTCGGAGTCGCCCTTTACGCGCTGCTTTTGGCGATGGTGATTCGCCATCGCCGCGCTAAATCTTCGTTCGATTTTCTGCTGCTCGCCGCCGCCGTTCTTGGTCTTTTGTGGAACGCCGGGGAACTTTTTATTTTCATCACGCAGGATTTCGGGCGGGCGGTAATTTCGCCGCTGCTAACCGCCGTTTCATATTCCGCGCTCGGCTTTCTGCCGTCGGTCGTCGTTCATTCGGCGTGGAAAAATTCGGGAAATA
Source organism: Pyrinomonadaceae bacterium (assembly GCA_043768465.1). Classification (GTDB taxonomy): domain Bacteria; phylum Acidobacteriota; class Blastocatellia; order Pyrinomonadales; family Pyrinomonadaceae. The sequence continues at coordinate 2,881 of JAYVKL010000278.1, read as the reverse complement.
AACACGGAAAGTTGTTGACGGGCGCGGCTTACGGCTTGAGTTTGTTCGCCGCGATTCTGCATCTGCGGGCGGCGGTCATGTTCGATGTCGCGCCGTCGGATTTCGCCCTGCAAGTCTTGAGCGGCGGAGCCATCGCGCTGTTGATCGGGCTTTTTATTTTTAATTTCCAGCAGGCGTTTGAAAAGAAAATCGTTTGGATGACCGCGCTGCTCGTGTTCGCGGTGTCGGCTCTGCATTTGAGCGGCGGAACCGAAGGCAATTCGTGGCTCGTCGAACTCGTCGCGCATCAATCGAGTCTGCCGATTGCCTTCGTTATTTTGTTGCAGGATTTCCGCTTCGCCTTCGCCGATTTGTTTTTAAAACGCGCTCTGTCGCTCGTTCTCGTGACGGCGGCGGCGTTCGGATTATACGTTTTCGCCGCTGCGCCGCTGCTTCATTTCCACGAATCGCACGACCATAACGATTCGCAGGCAATCGCCATTACCTTGACTTTTTGGGTCGCAACCGCGCTCGTTTATCCGAAACTGCACGATTTCGCCGGTTGGCTGGTTGATAAAATAATTCTGCGCCGCGCCGATTACGCCCGACTGCGCGTTGATTTAGCGCGGACTTTTGAAAAAAAAGAAACCACCGAAGCCGTTTTGGAAACTCTCTGCCGCGAGCTTTCCGTCGCTCTGACGGCACGTGAAGCCGATTGGACGGAAATTCGTCAAACCGAACCGAGTTTGTCGGCGGTAAATTTCACGCTGCACGACGCGGAGATTTTCGTTCCCGTCGGCGAATCGCCGTTTTATCAAATTAACTTGAAAGGCTTGGCGGGCGGGCGCAAACTGCTGTCCGACGAAATCGAAATGCTCGAAGCGGTTTCACTGCTGGCGGCGCGGCGCATTGACGCGCTGCGCGTCAATCACGAACGCTTCGAGACGACAATCCGCGAGCAGGAATTTTCCAAACTGGCGACCGAAGCGCAGTTATCGGCTTTGCGGGCGCAAATCAACCCGCATTTTCTGTTCAACGCCCTGACGACCATCGGCTATTTAATCCAAACTTCGCCTGACAAAGCCTTTTCGACCTTGATGAAACTGACGCAGCTTCTGCGCGGCGTGCTGAGTTCGACCAAAGAATTTTCCCTGCTCGAAGACGAAATGAAATTGATCGAATCGTATCTCGACATCGAACGCGCCCGTTTTGAAGAAAGATTACAAGTCAAAATCGAGATTCCCCCGGACGTTCTGAAGATTCGCGTACCGTCCCTGATTTTACAGCCGCTGGTCGAAAACGCCGTCAAGCACGGCATCGCCGAATCTTCCAAAGGCGGCGAGGTTTCGATCTCCGCCAAACTCGAAACGCGGGATAATCGAGTTTTTCTGAATCTGACAATCGCCAACACCGGCGCAGGATTCGCCGAAAAACGCGGAAACGGAGTCGGCTTGAACAACGTCGAACAGCGTTTGCGAAATTATTACGGCGACGCAGCGAGTTTGAAAATCGAAAGCAGCGCGAACGAAGGAACGCTCGTTAAATTAAAATTTCCGACGACTTTCGAACCGGCGATAACGCGCGTCGGAGTCGAATAAAATTATGAACAAATTGCGAATCGTCATCGCCGACGACGAACGACCGGCGCGTAATTTTCTCAAAGCGATTTTGCAGAGTTACGAAGATGTCGAAATCGTCGGCGAAGCCGAAACCGGCGCGTCAGCCGTCGAAGTAATTAAACAAACCAAGCCGGACTTGGCTTTGCTCGATTTGCAGATGCCGGACGGCACGGGTTTGGAAGTCGTCAAATTGTTGAAGAAGTCGCAGCTGCCGCTCGTCGCCTTCGTTACCGCTTACGACGAATACGCGGTGCCGGCGTTCGAGTTGAACGCGATTGATTACCTGCTTAAACCCGTCGAAAAAGCGCGCTTGCGGGAAACCCTCGACCGCGCCGCCGAACGGCTCGAACAGACGGATTACCGTGAAAAAGAATCGGACAAATTAAAAGCCGCCGTCGCCGTCTATCAGGAAAATACGAACAAAACACCGCTCGAAAGAATTCCGGTTCACCGGCGCGGCGAGATTTTACTGATTCCGGTCGCCGAGGTCGTCTCCATCGTCGCCGACGGCGAACTGCTTCACATCGCTGTTCTGCCAGATAAAAAATACACGATAAATTATCGTTTGAAAGATTTGGAAGCGCGGCTCGATGCCGACCGCTTCATCCGGCTTTCACGTGGGGCGTTGGTCAATCTGGAAATGATCGCGCGAATTTCGCCGATGCCCGGCGGAACTTATTCGGTTTGGCTGAAAAACGGGCAGGAAATTTCTTCGAGCCGTTTGCAGTCGAAAATCTTACGCGAAAAATTACTGAAACTTTAAAGATAAATTTCAGGCTTGCTCTATCGAAAATAAAACCGGCATGATGAATTCATCACGCCGGTTTTATTTTTATGCCGCCGCCGTCGAAATAATTCTCGACGGCGGCGGGCGTAGATTCAATCAGCGGTTACGGGAGCGGATACTGTGCCGCCCGCGCCGTCGGAATATCCGCCGATGCGCCGAAGTTGCGGTATATCTCCGCGCCGCTGGTCGTTGATTTATAGACGAACGTCCCGACCGACGGTCGCCAGATCGAGAGCGTCGCCCGCGTGTCGCTGTCGTAATTGCCGACCGTGACGATGTCGCCCGCGATTCCGAACTGCGTCCCGTTGAACAACACCGTGTTGTTGAGTCCGGTGACATACCAGCGCAGCAGTCCGCCGACGTTGCTCACCACGCCGACATCGGATTTCCCGTCGCCGTCGTAATCGCCGATTGCCAGTCCCATCTCTTCGCGTCCCCAGCGCACGCTCGTTCCCACTCCGCTGCCCGACTGCCGGATGAAAAACTGCGTGTCGCC
>JAYVKL010000277.1:0-4558 GCA_043768465.1 Pyrinomonadaceae bacterium | reverse complement strand
GTTGCGCGGTGTGGCGATAATAAAGTTAATGTAATCTTCGTCTCTGACTTTGGGCGGATTCATTCTTTATTTTTATCAAATAAATGTTCAACTGCGTAAGTCCTAACCTTAATAAATTTTCAATGAACTTGATTTTCTACTAAACTTTGTCGGAACATCTAATAGGAGTTACGCAGTTGAAAGTAAAACAGGCTGTGAGCCTGTTCCAACCGCCGCCGCCCGCAACCTTTCCAAGCGGCACGGAAACAGGCTCACAGCCTGTTTTACCTCGGTTTCCGATAGTTTTTTATTATACCGATTCAAATCAATTTAGGCGTATCAAAGGGTCAGAACCGCCTGCCGTAGCGGGCGAGTTTCCTGTGCGGCATTGACCCGCCTGCTACCGCCGGCGGTTCTGACAGGATGCACTATTCAACTTGAATTGGTATTATCAACGGCGTAACTCCCAAATTGATAAAGTTTTTGCCCGTTTTCGCCCGTTAAAAACACCAACCGGACGAAGAAAATTTTCCTCGTCCGGCTGGTGTTTTTAACGGGCGAAAACTTTATAGTTCTCATAGCTGAAAAAATAGATTGAACAGGGAGAAACACAAAAATGCCGAACGAACCGAACAAACAAAAACAGGAAGCGGACGAAGACAATGACCCGAAAAACGTCGAGCGCGACGGCTTTACGGCGGCGGAACTAGGCGAAGCCTCGGCTTACACCGATTCGACCGAAATGGCGCAGCAGATGCGGCGCGGCGACGAAAGCCAGGGCGACCCGAACACCCGCGATGCCGTCGGCGCGTCGAACGCCGCCGATAATACGGCGAATAAACCCGTCCCGCGACACCAGCGCGGCGCGGACGACACAGCCGACAAAAACCCGGAGACCAGAGAAAATTAATGCTTTGTGATCAAAACTCTCGGAACGGCATTCCTCGTTCAGAGTCCACGCTTGAGCGTGTTCTTCCGCCGCGCTGCGCTGGCGGAGAAGACAAACTAAAGTTTGGACTCTGAACGAGCAATGCCGTTTAGTCGTTAAAATTGAGACTACAAAGCACCCAAATAAAAAACTCAAGTCAAAGAGTCGGACGAGATTGTGAAGGAGCGCGAACGATTTAGAACTCCGGTTCGGGCGCGCAAAGAGTTTTACATCTTTCATTTTACACCGGTTGGATCAATCGTTTCTACCGAATGGAAATTCAGAATGCCGAATGCAAAATGTAAAATCAATCGCTCGTTTGCCGATTGGCAAATTTCCAAATATGGTTTTAGAACGATAAGTTTCAACTCGCCGTCTGCCTTTCTGTTTCACAATCCGGCGGCGTGGGTAAAATCGCGTAACTTTACCGCATCGCTTTTGTTAGATCTGCGCCCTTTTACTTTTCTACGTTTACTTTGTAAAATCTTAGTTTCGCAATGAGCGAGCTTTCCGACAGCAGTCAAAATGAACAATCAACGCCGCCCGCGCTTTCGCACCGGCGAATTTTAATGACGATGGCGGCGGTGGCAACTTTCGGAAGCGTCGCGGGATTCGCCTTCGTTTCGCCGCAATTCGGGGCAGGCGTAATCTTCGGCGGGATTTTGTCTTTAATCAATTATTGGTGGTTAAAGGTTTCGCTGAAAAAATTGTTTGACGTGGCGATCGCGCACGGAACGCCGCCGAGATTTTTAGCGGTGCGATATTTCGCCAGATATTTAACGCTCGGCGTGATTTTGACCATCGTTCTTTTAACGCACAGCGTTCCGGTGGTCGCCGTCATTGCGGGTTTGGCGAGTTTTGCTTTAGCGATTGTCATCGAAGGTCTGATACGATTATTTTCATCATTTTTTAACGGCAGGGAATTATAAGAATGTTTTTATTTGCAGAGGGCGGCGGCGAACACACGCCTTTAATCGTCGAATTCATCAATAGTCATTTGGGTGAGCCGGTTTTGAAATTTGAAAAGGCTGTTTCCGAACCGGCTTGGAATTGGATATTCGGCAAATTAGGAGTTCATACGACGGCGGAAAAAATGTTCGGACCTTATACGGCGGAAAACGCGATTCCGTGGTATACGATAATGTTCGTTATCGCCTGTCTTTTGACGATGCTCGTCCTCTGGATTTTCAAAGGCAAATTGTCCGAAGACGATCCGCAGCCCGGACAGTTAACGCTCGAAGCGGCAGTTCTGGCGATTAGCGATTTGGTGGTCAGCGTCATCGGCGAACACGGATTAAAGTATTTTCCGGTGGTGGCGACGTTTGCCGTTTTGGTTTTGATTTCTAATTTGATGGGACTTTTCCCGCTGTTTATGTCGCCGACGGCGCACGTTTCCGTCACTTTCGCCCTTGGCATCGCCTCTTTCATTTATTACAACTACGTCGGCATCAGCGAAAACGGCATCGGCGCACATCTGAAACATTTTACGGGACCGAAACTGCCGCTGATTCTGGCACTAATTATCACGCCGCTGATATTCTTGATCGAACTTTTCAGTAATTTGATTCGCCCGATGACGCTCGGCATTCGACTGTTTGCCAATATGTTCGCCGACGAACAAATCGCGGCGATCATTTCCGGGCTGTTCCCGCCGTTCACGCAAATTCTCGTGCCGGTCGTGCTGCTGCCGCTCGCGCTGTTCGTCGCGCTTGTCCAAACGCTCGTCTTTACTTTGCTTTCGATGATTTACATCAGCGAAGTTTCACACGCGCCGCACGATCACGCGCACGAAGCCGAGATTCATGACAAAGCGCACGGCAAAACGGCGGAAGTTGAATTTGCGTAAGATTTAAAAGTTCTGAGTTCACGCTCAATCGCGAACTCAGAACTTAAAAAGGTTTTTTGAAGGCTTTAAGTAAATACGCTTGAAAACCGGCAATTCATAGCGAGAGATGCCCGCACGCGACAGGAGCCTCGACTCCAACGAGAGTAGAAATCGAGCGCATACCGGAAGTGAGGCGAAATTATAAACAAACGCCGGTCGTCGAAAGTTTACCGAAAAGTCTTCGTCAGTTAAATAAAAATAAATTTCAGGAGACAATTAAAAAATGAACAAATATAAATACGTTTTCTTTTCGGTGCTGGCTTTGGCTTTAATGGCGATTCCGGCGATGGCGCAGGCAGGCGGCGGCGGCACGGCTGACAATCAGTTTACCGTTGACGGTTACAAAGCGTTGGCAGCCGGTTTGGGCTTTGGTTTGGCAGCCGGTTTAGGCGGACTCGGACAAGGTAAAATCGGCGCGGCGGCGGTCGAAGGCGCGGCGCGTAATCCGGGCGCGGCGGGAACGGTGCAGACGATGATGATTATCGGTTTGGCTCTGATCGAATCGCTCGTGCTGCTGGCACTGGTGATCGTTTTCGCCAAATTGTAATTCGCTTCGGTCTTATGGAAATGCGGGCGAAGTTTCGGCTTTGCCCGCATTTTCTGTTTCGGTCAGAACCGGCGGCGGCAGCGGGCGAGGTTGCGTTGCGATAAACTAACCCGCGCCCGCTGCCGCCGCCGGTTCTGACAAGAAACAAGCTAATCCGCCCGCTACCGCAGGCGGTTCTGACAAGAAGATAATTCAAGCCTTTTTGTTTTGAAACAATACCGGAAACAATACCGTAGTAACCTGGCAAATATGACGACACAGGCATTCGCATTAACGAATATCAAAACTTTGACCGATGTCGAATTGATAGAAAATTCGATTCGCGGGCGTGAAGACAATTTTGAAGAATTGGTGCGCCGCTACCAGCGTCCGATTACCGGCTACGTTTATCGAATGCTGAACAATTACGACGCATCGCTCGACGTAACGCAGGAAGTTTTCATCAAGGTTTACAATTCGCTCGAAAGATACAGTTCCGAATACAAATTTTCGACGTGGCTCTATCGCATCGCGCATAACGCGGCGATTGATTGGATGCGCCGCAATTCGGTTAACCAGCAGAGCATCGAAGCGGAAAACGCCGACGGAACGTATCAACTGCAAATCGAAAGCCCGCAGCCGAACCCCGAACAGATGCGCGAGCGCAGCGAATGGCGGGCGGAAATCGAAACGGTCGTCAAATGTCTGCCGCCGGTTTATCGAGAATTGATCGTTCTGCGGCACTCGCAGGATTTAAGTTACGACGAGATCGCCGAAGTGACGAATCTGCCGCTCGGAACAGTGAAGAATCGCCTTTTCAGAGCGCGGGAAATGATGCGCGAAATCTTCGTCGAGCGCGGATTTACGGGTTTATAAATTTATCGAAAAGGAGACAAAAAAGATGAATTACAATATGCAGCCGCAGCCGCCGATGGGACTGCAAACGACCGAACAAAAACAGATGGGTTTGTTTCTACACCTGTCGCAACTGCTCAATATGATTTTGCCGCCTGCCGGAGTCGTCGTGCCGATTGTGTTGTGGCAAATGAAAAAAGATGAAATGCCCGCGCTCGACGCGCACGGCAAAATGGTCGTCAACTGGCTGATTTCGTCTCTGATTTATTTTGCGGTCTCCGGCGTTTTGTGTATTAGACCTTATGCTGAATAAAGGATAAGTTTCTTTGGAAACATTCAAACAATTGTAAGTAATCGAACAAGATTAGATTAGACCACCTTTATA
>JAYVKL010000276.1:0-22844 GCA_043768465.1 Pyrinomonadaceae bacterium | reverse complement strand
AATTATAACGCGCTGGTTTTACAGGCAAACCGCCGCTTCACCAACGGGTTGCAGTTTCAAGCGAGTTACACTTTGGCAAAATCCACCGATACAAATCAGAATTCGGCGACTTTTACTCAAGCTAATGCTCCGCTCAATCTTTTCGACCGATCTTTCGATAATGGTCCGAGCAACAACGACGTTCGTCATAAATTTGTCGTCAGCGCGGTTTATGCGCCGACGGTTTACAAAGGCGATGCTAAATCACTCTACAACTATTTGCTGAACGGCTGGTCACTTGCTCCCGTTTACGCTTTTTACTCCGGTCGTCCATACGACGCTACTGTTTCCGCCCCTAACGGTTTGAACGGCACGAGCGGCGATTCGCGTTTTCCGCTTTTGGGACGAAATTCGTTTCGTTTGCCGAGCCTTTCTAACTTGGATTTAAGACTTTCAAAACGCTTTAGATTTACTGAAAAATACAATCTCGAATTATTAGCCGAAGCCTTTAACGTCTTTAACAGAACTCAGGTTTTCGGCGTTAATAGTTTGCTTTATACGCTCATTACCAATACAACGCCGCTCGGCACGGCAGTCGGCAGTTGTCCGGCTGGCACAGTCGTTCCAACCGGCACAAACGGAATACTGTGCTTTAACCAAACCAACGGCGTTACAAATTTTCAACAAGTAACCGGAACCGACAGCACCTTATATCGTGAACGACAAATTCAGTTTGCGGCGCGATTCCAATTTTAGTTTTTCAAATTCGTTTGAAAAACCTTCCACGGCGCGTTTTCTTCGGAAAGCGCGTCTTTTTTATTTCCCGCCGTTTACCATTTACCGTTTACCCTTTACCATTGATTTTGTGCGGGTCTTACATATTTCATCGGCGAAGGTTTTCGGCGGCGGCGAGCGGCATTTTATTGATTTGGCGCGCGGTTTGCACACGCGCGGACACGAAGTTTTCGCGGCATTGCGCCCGTCGAACGAGTGGCAGGAACGGCTCGATTTTTTGCCGCCGGAAAATATCCTGCACGTTTCTCTGCGGAACGCGCTCGGAGTTTTGAGCGCACAGAGAATCGGCGAATTCGTCCGCGAAAACAACATCGAAATCGTCCACGCGCACGCCGCCAGAGATTACATTCCGGCTTCGATTGCCTGCCGTTTAGCTCGTCCGGCGAAGTTTGTTTTAACGCGCCACGTTCTTTTTCCGATGAAGGCTTTTCACCGGTTCGCCCTGACCAATCTTTCCAAATCAATCGCCGTCTCCAATGCGGTCGCGGCGAATCTGCACAAGATTTTCCCGCCGGAGAAAATCGTTTTGATTGCGAACGGCATTGATATTGACAACCGGATAAATGAAAACCGCGAGCAGTTGCGTCGGGAATTTCGCTTTCTGCACGACGTTCCGTTCGATGCTTTTTTAATCGGCACGGTCGGCGAATTGAAATTGCTCAAAGGTCAGCGCGATTTTATACTGGCGGCGAACATCGTCGCGCAGAGGTTCCCCGAAGCGCGTTTCGTCATCGTCGGCAAAGACAACTCATTCAAAAAAGAATTCCGGCGCGAACTCAAACGACTCGTTAAAATTTTTCGATTGGAAACAAGATTTTTGTGGCTCGATTGGGTCGAGGAAACCGCGTCTTTGTTCGCCGCGCTCGACGTTTTCGTGTCGGCATCGCATTCGGAAAGTTTCGGGCTGGCGATTCTGGACGCGATGGCGAACGGCACGGCAATCGTTTCAACCGCCACCGAAGGCGCAATGGAACTGCTCGACGGTGATTCGGGAAAACTCGTGCCGCTCAAAGATTCGGTGCGGTTGGCGGAAGCCGTCGGCGAACTGCTCGGCGATGAAAAAATGCGCCGCACATTCGGCGAAAAGGCTCAAATGTCGGCGCGGGAAAAATTCGATCTAAAAAAAATGATTGACGAGACGGAAAAACTTTATCGGGAAATAATCGAAAAAGTCGAGTAAACTCACCTGACGGGTTTCGGGTAACTGACCGGACTTTTATTGCCGTCCTTATCTACGGCGCGAACTCCGAAAAAGAAATTATCCTTCGACATCTCCTTCGCCGTATAATTCGTCACGTTGCCGACGAACAGCGAATCAGTCCAAAACGCTGCCAGCGTGTCGCGCCAGACGATCTCGTAACCCGCCAAATCCGCATCGGTATTCGCCACCCATTTCAAATCCGTGTCATTGGTCAGCCGCGTCGTTATGACGGCGACATTTTTCGGACGCGCCGGAGCGAGCGCGAGCGCGGCGAGCGACGCGGTGTTGATTCGAGCGACGCTGGCGACGTATCCGAAGTCAACGAACTCCGGTAAATCGCCGAATTGCTTGCCGTCAACAATTTTCACCGATTGATGCTGATGCGTGTAATCTTCGTGCGGTTCGGTAAATCGGACGGCGGCGAAACCCTGCTCTAAAAAAGGGATGTGGTCGCCGCCGCGTCCGTAGCGGTCGCGGCGATAAACCATCTGCACGCGAAATTTCGGCGAATAAACGTCCGCCGTCTCTTTGATAAAGCGTCCGAGCTGGCGCGAAGCCGAATCGTTTTCGCCGCCGACGCTGCGCCGCAGATTCGCTTCGGTTTCGGTTTCGTTTGACGGCACGCCTTCGGCAAAAACGCGCACGGATTGGCGGTCGGGCGCGTTTTTATAACTCGTTACGCCGCCGATGATGTCGTTGGTGAACATCGCTTCGATATTCATTTTTTTCTCGACGGCTTGTTTGGCAAAATAGGTCGCGCCGAGCAATCCCTGTTCTTCGCCCGGCACGGTCATAAAAATAATCGTCGCGTCAAACTTTCTTTTGCTCATCACGCGAGCCATTTCCAGGACGGCGGCGGTTCCCGAAGCGTCGTCGTTAGCTCCGGGAGCGTCGCATTTTGCGTCCGTCGCGTCGAGGTTGCACATCGAATCGTAATGACCGGAGACAACGTAAATTCGATCCGGGTCGGTCGTGCCTTTCAAGGTGGCGACGATGTTGGTTAGGTTCGTCGCGGCGGGAACGCGACCGCGCGGCGGCGGTTGTGCCGCCTGCAAAAATGTCTGCTTTTCGACGGTCAGACAATCGCCGCAGTCTTTGGAAATCTTTTGAAACTCGCCGAACAAATAATCCCGCGCCGCGCCGATTCCGCGCGTCGGATTGTCCTGCTCCGATAAAGTATTGCGCGTTCCGAACGAGGCGAGTTTACGAATCGAATTTTCGATGTTGCCCGCCGAAATTTCTTTGAGCATTTTGATGACTTCGGCGTTCGGTTTAACCTTTTTTTGGGCGAATGTCGAAAACGGTGTCAGAACAAATATCGCAACGAGAAAAAGCGCGTGTATTTTCATAATTTACCGATTATTTTCACAGTTTTGAAAACTTTATACAAATCGTTTTCGCTTTTGACCGGTATTCGCCGCCAACTACCGCTGAAAACAGACGTTGAACAGCGAACGCTTCAGCTTGAACGGGATTAAGACGTTTTGGTTAATCGTTGAGCAAAGTTGTAAAATACAGTTTGGCATTTGAGACAAAACTCGGAATCGTCTGGTTTCTCTCTGCGTTCTCTGCGCCTCTGCGTGAAATTATTTCACGCAGAGGCGCAGAGGACGCAGAGAAACAGGTTTTAGAGATTCTCCAAAATTTCTTTCCGGCGGCGATCAAACCGGCTGAAATAAAATAATCCGATGAATCAAAATCACGAGTGGCGGAACGGCGAATTCGTCATCAGCACCGACCGCGAGCGTTTGCAGATCAACGCGATCCATAAATTTTTAACCGAAGAATCTTATTGGGCGCAGAATCGAACGCTTGAGCAGACGACGACGGCGATCAACAATTCGCTGTCTTTCGGCGTTTACCGAGGCGATATTCAAATTGGTTTGGCGCGGGTCATTTCGGATTTGGCGACGTTTGCCTATCTCGGCGATGTCTATGTTTTAGAAGAGTTTCGCGGGCAGGGTTTGAGCAAATGGCTGCTGGAGACAATCATCAATCACCCCGATTTACAGGGTTTGCGGAGGTGGATTTTAGCGACCCGCGACGCGCACGCGCTTTATGAACGCTTCGGTTTTCACGCCCTGAAGTTTCCGACGCGCTGGATGGAAAAACCCGCGCCGAACGCTTATTAAACCGGTGCGATTCGATTGCCGATTAGTTTGTTGCCGGGGTTTTAGGCTAAAATTCAAGATGTTTTCGAGACGCATCCGCAAATAATTAAATCGGTTTATGAACGAACAATCGCAAACGGAAAACGGCGCATCGCCGACGCTGAAACGCCCGCTGGCACTGATTATTCTCGACGGCTGGGGACATTCGGAAAGCAGAGCGGGCAACGCCGTCGCGCTGGCGCACACGCCGAACTACGACGAAATATCTCAAAAATACCCGAAAACACTGCTGGCGGCTGCCGGTTTGCGCGTCGGTTTGCCGACCGACACGGCGGGCAGTTCCGAAGTCGGGCATCTGAATATCGGCGCGGGGCGCATCATTCAAACGGATGTCGCCGAAATCTCGAATGCTGTCCGAACGGGGAAATTTTTTGAGAACCGCGTTTTAAAACGCGCTTTTGAAGCGGCGAAAGCGCGAAATTCCGCCGTTCATTTAATCGGTTTGCTGAGCGACGGCGGCATTCATTCTTCGCCCGAGACGCTTTTTGCGCTATTGCGCTACGCCAAATACGAAGGGTTGAAAGACGTTTTTCTCCACTGCCTTCTCGACGGGCGCGACGTTGCGCCGCGCACGGCGGATATTTACGTCGAAGCGTTGGAGATAAAGCTCGCGGACATCGGCATCGGCACGATTGCGACGCTTTGCGGGCGGTATTACGCGATGGATCAAGATCAGAATTGGGAGCGCACGGCGCGGGTTTATACGATGCTCGTGCATTCGGAAGGCGAACGGGCGACGGACGCGGTGACGGCGATTCGGACTTCGTTTCTGCGCGGCATTTCCGACGAATATATTCAGCCGATAGTTTTGGAAAACGCGGCGGGCAAACCCGTCGCCAACGTCAAAAACGGCGATGTCGTGATATTTTTCAATCATCGCCCCGCGCCGATGCGTCAACTCGTCAAATCGCTTGCCGTCTCCGGCGGCGATCTGACCAAACCCGATGTCCACGCCGTTTGTCTGACCGAATACGACCGCACTTTTAATCTGCCGGTGGCTTTCCGACAGGAAAACGAAAACAATGTTCTGGCGGAAGTTTTCGCCGAAAACGGCATTTTGAACTGCCGCATTACCGAAACGGAAAAATACGCGCATCTGACTTATTTTTTCAACGGCGGCGCGGAGCGTGAATATCATTGCGAACGAAGAATTCTAGTCAGTTCGCCGAAAACCAACGTCTCGGAGTCGCCGCCGGAAACGAGCGTTTTCAAAGTGACGGATAAATTCCTGCGCGGACTCGAAGCGGGCGAAAACGATGTTTTTATCGTTAATCTCGCCGCCGCCGATATTATCGGAAATACGGGAAATCTGGAAAAAACCATCGAAGCCGTGCAGTTTGTGGACACTTGTCTCGGCGGCATCGTCGAGAAAATTCGTGCGCTGAACGGCATTGCGCTAATTACTTCGAGCCACGGCAACTGCGAAGAGATGGCTGATTTGACGACCGGCGAACCGAACAATTCACCGACCGTCAATCGAGTTCCGTTTCATTTTATTGACGAACTAGGCAACGGTTTGAAGCTGCGTGAAGACGGCGCACTCGAAGATGTTGCGCCGACGATTTTGGGAGTTTTAGGCATCGAAAAACCCGTCGAAATGACGGGCAAAGATTTACGGGAAATATAAATTTATTCCAGATTCCAGATTTCAATCTCGAATTAAAAGGTCTGATTTGGAATTTGAAATCTGGAATTTGCAATTAGCAATCTGGAATCCTTGAACTTTGATCCAAACAACATTTTAATTATCAACTTCGGGCAAATCGGCGACGTGATTTTGAGTTTGCCCGCGCTGCAAGCCGTCCGCAAACGATTTCCGCAGGCGAAAATTACGGCGATGATCGGGAAATCGGGCGCGGAGATTATCGAACTCGGTGGTTTTGCAAGCGAGAAAATTGTCGTTGACCGGGTGAAACTGCGCGACGGAAAAAAAAGCGAATCAATTGCGGAAGTTGTCCGAATAGTGCAAGATGTGCGCCGCCGGAAGTTCGATTTTATACTTGATCTGCACAGTCTCTACGAAACGAATTTGCTCGGCTGGCTGTCCGGCGCGAAGCATCGGCTTTATGCGAATCGGGAAAATCGTTCGCTCGATTTTCTGGCAAATTACCATCCGAAGCCGCCGCGTGAAGACAAAAAACTGCATCTGACCGATTTTTATCTTCACGCGCTGAAGCCGCTCGGTATCGAAAACGCGCCGCGTATCGTGGAAATCAAACCGCGAACGCGAGATTCGGAGAAAATTGAAACGCTTTTGCACGATTTCAAAAACCACAAGATCGTCGGGCTTTTTCCGGGCGCGGGAAACGTCAGCCGGCGTTGGAGTCTGGAAAATTTCGCCGCGCTTGCCGAAAGTCTCTCAGCCGATAAAAGTTTGCGGACGGCAGTTTTTCTCGGTCCCGAAGAAGCAGATTTGCCCGGCGCAATCGAAATGAAATTTCCGTTCGACATTAAAATTATTGATAAACTTTCCCTGCCGGAATTCGTTGCGGCGTTGGCGAAAACAACGGTTTTGGTCAGCAACGACACGGGCGCAATTCATCTTGCCGCGCTGGTCGGAACGCCGGTTGTGGTGGTGATGGACGAACGCGCACCGACGACTTATCTGCCTTTGACAACCGAAAAAATCTGCGTCGTCAACAGTGCGCCGCTCGACGAAATCGGCGTGGCGGAAGTTCTTCGAGCGGCGCAAAAATTTATTGGAGAATGAGCGCACATTTCACATTCGGCGTTCTGGGTTTTCTCGCAACAATGTAAAATTTACTTGTGTTCGGGATGAAGGGTTCGGGTGATTTACCGGAATGAAAGGCGAGACGGGCAGACAAACTATGCGCTGTTTTGTGGAGCATCTTCGGTCAAAAGCGGATAGTTGATACGAGCTATCTCAAAAATCGGAAATTCTCAATTTTACATTTTACATTCTGAATTTTTACGCGGAAAAATGAAAGATTGAGAATGTAAAATTCAGAATTTAAGCCGACTGGCGAATCTTTGAGATGGTTTCCAGTAAACCGCTTGCAAACGTCAGAACCGGAAGCGATAGCGACCTGGTGAACACGCGCCAAAACCACATCGCTAATCACTTTCGTGTTCTGACAAAACTGCTCTTGGGCAGAGGTCTAGTGAACAACGAACAGTTTTTTGCGCTCCGCGTTACGTTGTTTATCCCGAATCGAAGTCAGAATACCGAATGTAAAATTATTCTCGCTTTTCAAAAGCGTCGGAAGTCTGCCGACGTTTTCAGCAAATCCAATGAACAGAAGTTTGCTTATCTTTGCTTTAACAGGTTTCATCTTTTCCGCCTGTCATTCGATAGATCCGGCGAGTCAAACCGAAAGTTCACCGCCGACAAGCGACGAGAGTTTTCAAATTCCCGACCCGGACATTAATCTCGCCAGACCTCTGGAAATCTCTAAAAATCCGAACGATGTCGCGCTGTGCGGGAAAATCAACCGAACGATTGAAACGAGCGAACAAGCCAACGCGCGCTGGGGCGTGATAGCGATTAGTTTGAAAGACGGGCGCATCGTCTGCGGGCGCGACGAGCGCAAACTTTTTAATCCGGCTTCCATCGAAAAAACTTTAACGGCAATCGTCGCGCTCGACAAATTAGGCGCAGATTACCGTTGGAAAACCTTGATTTACGCGGCGCGGGAAATTGACAACGGAATTTTGGACGGCGATTTGACGATTTACGGGCGCGGCGCACCGGATTTTGACGAGACGGGTTTGGATGATCTGGTCGCGCAGTTGCAGGCGAAAGGTTTGAAACGAATTACGGGCAACATCGTCGGCGACGAAAGTTATTTTGCCGGCGATAACCTCGGCGACGGCTGGACGTGGAACGAATTACAGTGGTTTTACGGTGCGGAAGCGAGCGCGTTGTCGTTTGATGAAAACGAGATGGATGTTTATATGAAGGACGGCAAACCCGTCGCTTCAAGCGATTACGCGGAAATCGAAAGCGACTTGCAGCCGAAACGGGCGGATAAAGTCGAAGGTTTCGGCATCAAGCGCGGTTTGGAAGACAATCGAATCTACGTTTGGGGCAGCGGCGACAAGGCTTCGGGGCGAATGTCGGTTTCCAATCCGGCGCGTTGGACGGCGAAACTTTTTAAAGACGCGCTCTTAAAAAAAGGAATCGCGGTCGAAGGCGGCGCGAAATCGGTCAACTGGCAATCGAAGGAGAAATTGAACGTCGAATCAAACGTCGAACTCGCGGCGGTCGAAAGTAAACCGCTCGCCGAAATCGTGAACAGGATGAACAAACACTCAGTTAATATCTACGCCGAACTGATTTTGCGGACGCTCGGCAAACGATTCGGCGACACCGCGCCCGCCGAAATCCGGCAATTTCAAGATGTTCGCGGCGACGACGCGGCGGGAACTGCCGTGATCAAAAAGTTTCTCAGGGAAAATAAAGTTTTGACCGACGAAATTCAAATTCACGACGGTTCGGGATTATCGAGACTTGATTTCGTTACGCCCGAAGCGTTCGGACGCGCTCTGATTTATGCCGCGCAGTCAAAATTTTCCGATGTTTTCACAAACTCGCTGCCGATTGCCGGCACGGACGGAACTCTGGGCGGGCGTTTGGGCAGAGTGAAGGGAAAAATACTGGCGAAAACCGGCACGATAACTTTTGTCAATTCGCTGGCAGGCTACGCGCTGACGGCGGAAGGCGAGGTTTTGACGTTTGCGATTATCAGCAACAATGCGACGAAGAAATCTGACGGAGCGAACGTCATTGACGCGATTGCGGCGAGTTTAGTCGAACCGTTATTAAAGGAAAAAACCGAGCAAGAGGAAAAACCAAAATAAAAACAGCAAGCCGAGCGGCAGGACAATCATCGCCACCAGACAGCCGACATTCAACCAAGATTCCTGATTCCAGATGTAAGGCGGCGGACATTTCGGACAAAAATCCCGGTCTGCCATAAACGGTCGCCGACATACCTGACAAATTTTGAGATTCACAAAATCAGAATAACAAAAAGCGGGAAAAACCACGCCGTCTGCCGATTCCCGAAAAATTTGCAGACTTCAAGGACATTTTCAACGACCTCGGCGCGGACTACGAAATCTTGAAATTATCCGTTGTCCGTTGTCTGCAAAGCCTCTCGATTGGCGGTAATCGTCCGGTCAAAATCCTGTTTGTTATGCGCGGCGGAGATGAAGCAGGCTTCAAACTGCGACGGCGGCAGATAGATTCCGCGCTCCAGCATCGCGTTAAAATACTTAGCAAATTTTTCCGTATCGGAAGTTTTTGCCGAATCGAAATCAACGACTTCCGCGTCGGTAAAAAATATCGTAGACATCGAACCGCAGGTATTTAACGTATAATTTAAGCCGAGTTCTTTCAAATTATTTCTGATTCCGTTGTAGAGATATTCGCAGGATTCTTCCAAATCCCGGTAAAAATCTTCATCCGCGTCAATCGCCTTCAAAGTCTCTAAACCGGCAGTCATCGCCAATGGATTGCCCGACAAAGTTCCGGCTTGATAAACCGCGCCGGACGGCGCAATCAATTTCATAATTTCCTCGCGCCCGCCGTAGGCTCCGACCGGCAAACCGCCGCCGATGATTTTCCCGAACGTCGTCAAATCCGGCGCGATGTCGTAAAGTTCCTGCGCTCCGCCGCGTGCCAGTCGAAATCCGGTCATCACCTCGTCGAACACCAGCACGATTTTTTCCTTGGTGCAGAGGTCGCGCAATTTCTGCAAAAAGCCGCTGGCGGCTCTGACCAAACCCATATTTCCGGCGACCGGCTCGATAAACACGGCGGCGATTTCGTCTTTATTTCGGTCAATCAATTCGACGACCGATTCGATATTATTGTATTTCGCGTTGAGCGTGTCTTTCGCGGTTGATTTCGTCACGCCGGGCGAATCCGGCAAGCCGAGCGTCGCCACGCCCGAACCGGCTTTCGACAAAAACGAATCGCCGTGTCCGTGATAACAGCCTTCAAATTTGATAATTTTTTCGCGTCCCGTGAACGCCCGCGCCAGCCGCATCGCGCTCATCGTCGCTTCGGTTCCCGAATTGACCATTCGCACGATTTCCACCGACGGCACAAATTTTTTAATCAGTTTGGCAAGCTGAATTTCCTTGACGTTACTCGCCCCGAAGCTCGTGCCTCTGACGGCAGCCTTCTGAATCGCCCGGATAACATCCGCCTGCGCGTGTCCGAGAATCATCGGCCCCCACGAGCCGATATAATCAACAAACTCGTTCCCGTCCACGTCCCAAATCTTCGCCCCGCGCGCCTTTGCAATATAAAGCGGGTCGCGCCCGACCGACTTGAACGCCCGCACCGGCGAATTGACTCCGCCCGGAATATGTTTCTGCGCCTCGGCAAATAATTGGCTGCTTTTTGTTGTGTTCATTTTTATAATTATTAAAGCCTTTTATTTGAAAACTTACTCAATCTTTATCAAGAAATAGATGTGTAAATTTTATTATACTGTTCGTTGGTTTTCTATTCACGGGAACAATTTTGATTAAACGGTGTCTAAAATATTGAGGAAAATTAATTGAAATACTCTTTTCGCATCGTCACGCCTATTTTAGCATTTGTGATTGGAATCGCAGCCTTTTCTGCTTAATTATTCTTCCGTTATGAGTCTAAGCAACTATTGGAAACACAACAACAAACGGAAACTTTAGTTCCACCGATAAAGGGAAAAGTTGAATTTTACCTTCTTGAATGTGTAGGCAAAAGGTCTGTATTTATTCTTGAAAACCAAACAGACCATTCAATTTATGCCAGAGTTCAACGAGCCGACTTTTGGAAGGAGTTCAAAGATGCCAATTTAGAATTAGGACTTCATTTGATCGAATACAAACCTCCAGACGCTGAAACTTTTGAAGATGTAAGTGGAAGATGGGATGCGGTTGACCCATTTAGAGAAATCATACCAAATTCAAAGGTTAGATATGGAGTTGATTTACAACAAGCGAAAGGTGAATACATCGTAAAAGTTCCATATATGGAAGATGCTGAAGTTGCGCGGCGGTTGGATGAAGATTTTGCATCTATAATTAGACAAGATTTTGAGCGCGTCAAATCTTCATGGAAAAAAGTGAGATCAAATGTAATTACGAATCAATGCTACCAAACCTGTAACCGAATAACTTAACTCAGTCCAGAATTAGATCAACTTAATCACCTCTTTCGCAAAATAAGTAATAATCACGTCCGCGCCCGCTCTTTTAATGGCGGTCAAAGTTTCCATCATCACTTTTTCGCCGTCAATCCAACCTTTTTCCGCCGCTGCTTTGACCATCGAATATTCGCCGCTGACGTTATACGCCGCAATCGGCAGATTAAAATTGTCCTTCGCGCGGCGAATGATGTCGAGATACGAAAGCGCGGGTTTGACCATTACGATGTCCGCGCCTTCCTGAATATCAAGGGCGATTTCGCGCATCGCTTCGTCGGAGTTGCCGAAATCCATTTGATAGCTTTTGCGGTCGCCGAACTGCGGCGCACTTTCCGCCGCTTCCCGAAACGGACCGTAAAACGCCGACGAATACTTTGCCGAATACGCCATAATCGGCGTTTCGTGAAACTCGTTTTCGTCCAAAACTTTACGAATCGCAGCGACGCGTCCGTCCATCATATCCGACGGCGCGATGATGTCCGCGCCGCTCTGCGCGTGAGTTAAGGCTTGTCGCGCCAACAATTCGAGCGTCGCGTCATTCTGCACAAACTCGTTTTCAATCACTCCGCAATGCCCGTGCGAAGTGTATTCGCACAAACAAACATCGGTAATCACCAGCATCTCAGGGAAGTTTCGTTTGATTTCCCACGTCGCTTTCTGAATAATTCCTCCGTCGGCATAACCGCTGGAGCCGACTTCATCCTTAAAATCGGGAATCCCGAACAGCAAAACCGCCTTGATGCCGAGCGTCAAAAGCTCTTCGCATTCGCGCAAAACATTACCAATGGAAAGCTGAAACATATTCGGCATCGAAGAAATTTCGCGCTTCACATTTTCGCCTTCCGCGACAAACAGCGGAAAGATAAAATCGCTTTTCGTCAAATGAGTTTCGCGGAACATTTCGCGCAAACCCGCAGTTCTACGCAAACGACGCAGGCGCGAAACGGGAAAATTCGGGTAGTTAAAATTGCTCATTTAAATCAGTTTTTAGCCACGAATTACGCGAATGAACCCGAATTATTTTTGAATGTTTTATTCGTGAAAATTAGTGTAATTCGTGGCTAAAAAATTCTTCAATTTCATCCGCCGTTCGATAAGCGTTTTTCACGCAGTCGCTGACGGAAATGCCTTTGTAGAAATTGCTGCAAAAGTGTATTCCTTTGTTTTTACGTTCAAATTCTTTAATGCCATTTTCAATCTTTTCGTAACCCAAAAGATACTGCGGAATCGCTTTGCGCCAGCGTTTGATGTGCGTGAATTCAGGCTTTTCGCGCAAACCTAAAATGCTTTGCAGTTCGTCGTGAACAATTGCAAAGAGCTCCGCATCCGATTTTTCGTAAAGTTCAGCGTTCCGCGCGCCGCCGACGAAGTTCGTCAATAAATGATAACCATCCGGCGCACGATTCTCAAAAACGGCGGAATTCCAAATTGTGCCGAGAATTTTTCGTTTTTCCAGACTCGGAACTAAAAAGCCGAAACCATCGAGATTTTTTTCGAGTGATTCTTTTTTCATGCCGAAGAAAACCATCGCAACCGGCGGATAATAAACATTTTTGAGTTGTTCACCCAAATTCACGTCAAAATTTCCAATCAAATTCGCGGCGGATTCGGCGGGCGTAGAAATTATTAAAGCGTCAAAAATATTTGCATCATAATTAGTCTTGACGCTCCATTTTCCGTCCGCAGTCTTTTCAATTCGCGTAACTTCTGCGTTCGTTTTGATGCTTTCGCCCAAACTTTCGGCGAGTTTGTCGGTTAAAGTCTGCACGCCTTTTGCAAACGAAAACGTGCGCGGAAAGTTTTTGTCCGCCTTTTCCGCTTGTTCACGAAGCGAACCGATGAACAAACTTCCGTAATCTTTTTCCAATTCGTAGAGACGCGGAAACGCCGCTCTGACGCTCAGGTTCTCAGGATTTCCCGCGTAAATTCCGGCGATAAACGGGTCAGCCGCTTTCTCGACGATTTCGCGCCCCAAACGGCGTTCAAAAAACGCGGCAACCGATTCATTCTCCGGCGATTTCGTCCTGACAAAAGGCTCTTTCAACAATCGCAAACGCGCTTTCAAACTGAAATAACCGTCCGTCGCCATTTTCGCCACGCTCATCGGCAGCGATTCGAGTTTGCCGTTCTGCAAAACATAGCGTTTTTTATTCACCGCATTCGCCGCCAAAACTTTATCTTCCAAACCGAGCGCACGAATCAAATCAACCAGACGCGGCGATTTCAGCAAACTATTCGGCGCGTATTCAATCTTAAAACCGTCAATTTCGACCGTTTGGATATTCCCGCCGACGCGCCCCGATTTCTCAAACAACGCAACTTCAAAACCTTTATTTTTCAGCAAAAAAGCGGCAGTTAATCCCGAAATACCGCCTCCAATAACGCAAACTTTTTTCATCAATTGTTTCTAGATTTGAATTTTTGTTGAGTGATTACCAAAATCGCGAAACGCGATAATTATCAAAGACTTTATCCGCACTAACCAAATCCATTTTCTCCGTTATTGCCTGCGCGACTAAAATTCGGTCGAACGGGTCGCGGTGATGAAGGGGCAAGCTCGTGATCACCGATGTGTGATTGATATTAACCGGCAATAATTCAAATCCGTTAGATTCTAATTGATGCGGAAATAAAACCTCGAACGGCGCAGTGAGCGACATTTTCCCGATGCTTATTTTGACGGCGATTTCCCAGAGACTCGCAATGCTGACGTATTTTTCGTTTGCGCCGTCCTCGATTAAAGTTCGTGCCGTTCGGCTCAACTGCGAACTGCCCGCGATGAACCACAAAAGCGTGTGCGTGTCGAGCAGAGGTTTCATTTGCGGTATTCGTCAAAATCTTTGAGCGGCGCGTCAAAATCTTCCGCCAATGTGAACAAACCTTTCGCACTGCCAAACTGCGGGCGCGGCTTTTCCTGATTGATGGCGACGAGTTTGGCAACCGGCAGATTATTTTGCGTAAAAACGATTTCTTCGCCTCTGATAACCGATTCGATCAAATCCGGTAGTTGCAACGTCGCTGTTTTTTCAACCGTCACTTCATACATAAATATTTTCTCCAGAACAAAATTTCACCACACCCGAAAAGCAGAAAAGCGGCAGTCAATCCTGAAATGCTGCCACTGATAATACTGAATTCTTCATATTTATTGATACGAAAAAATTAGAAGCGCACTATCTTGCGACATTGCGACACACCGCCAACCGCCGTTACTTGATTTGACCCAAACATCCATAAAATTGAAAACACTGGAACTTTCACCATTTTCAATTTTCCGACTCGTATTAGTTCTACCGGAAATTACAGCAGTTTCTCCGTAAATTTTTATTCGCATTTCGCTCTTTTCTACAGAATTAAAATTTAGTTGTGGAACTTTAACAATATCAATGTATGATTTTTTAGTTATGGTAGAGCCTGCAATTGTAAAATCTTCAGCAATAAGCTCTTTGATAATTGTTTCATTTTTAGAAACCAAAGCATCACTCAGTTTATATTCCAAGTCCTCTAACTCTTTTTCGGCTGGGCTTTTTGCCTGACTCACACGAACTTTTTTCTTAGGAACGGCAATTATTTGCACCTTTTTAACTTGAGCTGATGCAATTGCAAAACTTGCCAAAATTATAAACGTGAGTAGAGTTAATTTTTTCATATTCCAATTTCTTAAATTTAGAAGCTATTTTCCTCAGAAATAACAAAAGTATTCTTCAACTTTTCGCCGACGCGCTTTCCACCTCAAAACTTTCCGCTTTCTGAAAGACAAGCTGCGCGAGCGCGTCAATAAATTTCGGCGAATAATTCAAGCCTTCCGTCACTTCAAACTGCTCAACGCCTTTTTCGTGGGCTTCTTCGCGGAACTCGATGCCGACTTCAAACAGCGTTTCGAGGTGGTCTGACGCAAAGGCGATTGGGACGAGCAACATCATTTTCGAGCCGTTTTTTGCCAGTTCGTCAATTGTATTCGGCGTGGACGGCGTGAGCCATTTCTGCGGTCCGACTTTTGATTGAAAACACAGGCGATGCGGGTTTTTCCAGCCGCCGCTCGCGCGAACGGCGCAGACGGTTTCGCAGATGTGACCGGAATACGGGTCGCCTTCGCGGACGAGTTTCATCGGCGTTCCGTGCGCCGAAAAAAGTATGTCAACCTCATCGCGTTTATCGGCGGGAAACCGCTCCAAACCTTGATTGACGCGCTCGACGCAGGCTTCGATATACGGCGGGAAATCGTAATAATGCTCGATCAAAGTCCATTCGATGCTCGTGTTGCCGCGCAGTTTGAGATGCTTTTTCCATTCCTTAACGCTCGATTCGGTCGTCGCGGTCGAAAATTGCGGATAGAGCGGCAGCAGAATAACTTTCGTAATTCCTTCGCGTTCGAGTTCGTCCAGAACTTCTTCGGTGAACGGATGCCAGTAACGCATCGCGGCGTAAACT
Organism: Pyrinomonadaceae bacterium; assembly: GCA_043768465.1. GTDB lineage: Bacteria > Acidobacteriota > Blastocatellia > Pyrinomonadales > Pyrinomonadaceae. The sequence goes on along the minus strand of JAYVKL010000276.1, from coordinate 7,104 downwards.
TTGGCGGGAAATCGTTTATTCAATTCGATTTCCAAAAGTCGGCACTGTCCGAGCGTGAACTCTTTAAGCGGCGATTTGCCGCCGATTTGTTTATACTGTTCCTGAATTTTCGGATGTCTGGTTGACGAAATCAGTTTCGCCAACGGTTTTCTAACCAGAAAGCTGCCCGGAAAATTGATAATATCCGGGTCAACGAACAGATTGTAAAGAAACGGCTCAACCGCTTCCAACGAGTCGGGACCGCCGAGATTTAATAAAACTACTGCAATTTTTTCACTCATAAATCAATCTTTCAGCCACGAACAAACACGCGAATTTACGAAAGTTTATACAGAAGTAACAGGCGAAATTTATAAACAATTAAAAATTATTTCTATCTTTATTTTCGTGTTCTTTCGTGTTTGTTCGCGGCTAAATCTTCTCCTATACCGTCTTGGAAAACACCGGTTTGTTCGTCTTCGTCATTTCCGCCAGATGCGCGTCGAAACACATCGCCACATTGCGAATAATCAATTTGCCCGCGCCTTTGATAAAAATCCGTTCGCTGTTGTTTTCCAGCAGCCCGTCGGTAATAAACGGCGCGAGTTTCGGCATATCGGCGGCGAAATACGTTTCAAAAACAATGCCGAATTTCCGCTCGATGCCGCGCTTGTCAATTTCCAAATGACACATCAACTGCATAATCGTTTCCTTGCGGATGTGGTCGTCAAACGTCATTCGATAACCGACTGCCGTTGCCGCACATCCGGCGTCAATCCGCGCGTAATAATCGTTGAGATTTTTCTGATTCTGCGCGTAAATGTTTTGAAACTGGCTGATCGCCGAAACGCCGAAAGCGTAAACGTCCGCGCCGGCTTTGGTCGAATAGCCTTGAAAATTACGATACAAAGTGTTGTTTTTCTGCGCGACGGCGAGTTCGTCGGTCGGCTTGGCGAAATGGTCTAAACCGATGTATTCGTAACCCGCCGCGACGAGTTTTTCAATCGTCATCCGCAGAATCTGCAAACGCTCGTCAGCCGACGGCAAATCTTCGGTTTTGATAATATTCTGGTGTTTTTTCAGCCACGGAACGTGCGCGTAATTGAAAACCGCGATGCGATCCGGCGAAATGTCAATTACTTTTTCAACCGAATCGGCAAATTCGACAAGGGTTTGGTGCGGCAGCCCGTAAATCAAATCAATGTTCACGCTTTTGTAACCGAGTTCACGCGCCCACAAAACCGTCTGGCGGGTGATTTCTTCGGACTGTACGCGGTTAATCGCTTCCTGCACTTTCCGGTTAAAATCCTGCACGCCGAAGCTCGTCCGGTTAAAGCCGATTTCCCGAAACGCTTCGAGATGTTCGCGGGTCAAACCGCGCGGGTCAATCTCGACGCTCGCCTCCAGTTCACCGGAAAAGTTAAATTTGGATTTGATAAAACCGCCGACATCGCGGATTTCGGCGGGCGTTAAATAAGAAGGTGTGCCGCCGCCGAAATGAAGCTGCTCGACGCGCCGGTTCGCGGAAACGAGCGGCGCGAGCATCTCGACTTCGCGCTTGAGATATTGATTATATTTGCCAATGGCGGCGCGGTCGTTCGTCACCAGCATATTACAGCCGCAGAAATAACAGAGTTTAGCGCAAAACGGAAAATGAAAATAAAGCGAAACGTCGTCCGAATTGGCGTTCGCGTTCGTTTCACGGATTTCCTTTTCATAATCTGCCGCCGTAAAATCGGACGAAAACAGCGGCGCGGTCGGATACGAAGTGTATCGCGGTCCCGGCTGATTTAACTTTTTCAGCAACTCAATATCAATTTTGCCAAAATCTTTCATAAAACTTTTTTTAGCCACGAACAAACACGAAAGGAACACGAAAATAAAATCAAATTTTGTTTAATGTTTTATATTGGATTAGTCTGAAAAATCATTCCAAGTCAGCATCTGACTCATCGGTTTCTATACATTCTTCAAAGCATTTTTTGTGTGACCACGCGACAAAGTTGTGTTTTTCACCGTTAATGAACTCAAGTGCGAGAACTACCGCTATGTGACCTTCTGCGCCAGCGTCATCTCCGCAAACAGGACAGTAATAAGGTTGGTAAGGAACAAACGCGAACGGTTCGTAATCGTCAGTAGTATTTACCGTAGCGCGGGAAATCTGCCCGATAACTTTGTAGTCTATTCCTTTTGGTGGCTTGCTTAGTAAGCGACGCATATTTAATGTTGCCTTTTCTTTTTTCGTGTCCTTTTCGTGTTTGTTTGTGGCTAATCTCCTTCTTCCGCCTGATATTGCTCACTCAATTCCTTCACGCATTCGACAAAATACTGCACATTCGGAACCGGCGTTTTCGGCGTGATGCCGTGTCCGAGATTGAAAATATGTCCCGCACCTGTGCCGTAACTTCGCAGAATCCGTTCAGTTTCGGCGCGGATTTTACTGTGCGGCGCAAATAAAATCGTCGGGTCGAGATTTCCCTGCAAACCTTTCGCGCCGCCGATTTCCGTGCGAACGTCGCCGATATTTCGCGCCCAATCAACGCCTAAAACGTCGCATTTCAACGCCGCCAGATTTTTGAACGAACTCACGCCTTTCGCAAAAACAATCACGGGCGCACCGTTCGTTTCGAGATTTTCGCAAATGTATCGAATATATCGGAGCGAGTATTCTTCAAAATCGGGCGGCGAAAGAATCGAAGCCCAGGTGTCGAAAATCTGCACGGCATCGCATCCGGCGCGGATTTTCGCGTTCAGATATTCGATCACCGAATCGGCTAAAATACGCAAAAGTTTGTGCGCCGCCGCCGGTTCGTTGTAAACGAAACTTTTGATAATATCGAAGTTTTTCGAGCCGCTGCCTTCAACCATATAAGCCGCCAGCGTCCAGGGCGAACCGGAAAACCCGATTAAAGGAACGCGATTGTTCAGCTTTTCCTTGGTCATTTTCACGGCTTGCATCACATAATCGAGTCGTTCGATAAAACCTTCGAGCCGCAAATTATCAATCTGCTCGACTGACCGAATCGGCACGTCAAAAACCGGACCTTTCGATTCGATCACGTCGAGGTGCATTCCCATCGCTTCGGGAATCACCAGAATATCCGAAAACAAAATCGCCGCGTCCGTCTTGATAATATCAATCGGCTGGACGGTGACTTCGCTCGCCAATTCCGGCGTTTTGCACATCGTCATAAAATCGTGCTGCGCCCTGATCGCCCGATACTCCGGCAAATAACGCCCGGCTTGGCGCATAATCCAAACCGGCGTGCGCTCCGTTTTTTCGCCTTTGCAGGCTCTGATAAATAATGAATTCTCGCTCAAAATAGTTTAATTTTTTCCAACTTTAGCGTTTCCGCCTTATGAAAGTCTGTTCCAAAAACAAAAACTCGATAACGCGGATCATTCATTCCGCCGTAGGGAATTTTATCAACCGTAGATTCGATTTTCTCAGCTCGTAATTTCGCCGCAAGATTTTCCGCATCTTTTTCAAAAACGAAAAATCCAACCAAATGCGATTTCGCCCATTTATAATTTGTCAAAAACTCATAAACGAAATTGCAGGCTTCGTCTTCATCGACGAAAAATCGAATCAAATTCTCTTGTCCGCGTTCGGTATAAAAAAACTCAAAACCGCCCGCCGCTGCCGTCAGCGCGTGACCGTCGGATAATCTTTTCCAGCCCGAACCGATACAGTAAAAATTTTCGTTGTAACCTTCCGCTTCAAGTTTTGCCGCCAATTTCCCCATCGTCAGGCTCATATTTTTCAGATGCTCGCTCAAACTTTCGGCGAATGCTTTCGTCGTTGCTTTCGGCGAAACAAACTCGACTTTCAAATTTTGCGTCTCAAAATATTCCGCCGTCGTTCTCCCAATCGTCGCAATGATAGTTTGATGCAGAATCTCCGCCCCGAATTGTTCGATAAAACTCGCCGCCGCGCTTGGGCTGAAAAAACACGCCGCAGTAATTTCGCCTTCTTGAATCTTTGCGCGAATTGTTTTTACCGTCTTAATTTCAACCGGCACATTTTCCGTTCGATAAACAATCGTTTCGTCAACCGCCGCCGTTTTTACCAGAAAATCCGGCACGACGCGCAGCGATTTTTCGCCGCGCACGAACAAAAATCGTTTACTTTTTAAATCTTCGGGCGCGATTTTCTCCAGCATTTCCCGCGCCGTATTCGCCGACTCGTCAAAGCATAAATTGAGATTTAGATTTCTCAAAATCTCGTAACTGCGCCTGCCTAAAACGTAAATTCTGCCGCCGTAACTGCCCTTTTTTTCAATGAGCTTCGCCCGAAAAATCCCCGCCGCTTTCGCGCTGGTTATAAAAACGCCGTCGTAGATTTCAATCGCCGCCAGTTTCGCCTCGAACTCGCCCAAATCTTCAAAAGACTTGGTTGTAATCAGCGGCAAATTGATAACTTTAAACCCGTTCTCCGCCAGAATTGCGCTGAAATCATCGAATTCTCTGAAAACTAGAATCTTTTTCGTCAAAGAACCGTCTCCTCGCTGTTTTCAACTTTTTCGCGTGTTTGTTCGAGCAGTTCGTTCGCGCCTTTGGCAATCAAAATCCGCGCCAAACGCTCGCCCAAATCTTCCGCGTCGTCTTTTGCGCCGCTGATTTTTTCGCGCCAATTAATCGTGCCGTTTAAGTTTCCAACCATTCCTTCGAGATAAATTTCGCCGTTTTCCAGCGTCGCGTTCGCGCCAATCGGAACTTGACAGCCGCCTTCGAGCGTTCGCAAAAAAGCGCGTTCGGCGTTCACGCAAATTTCGGTTTCCGCGTCGTTTAAAACTCCCAGAAACGCTTTCAAATCCGCGTCGTCTTCGCGGATTTCAACCGCCATCGCGCCCTGTCCGACGGCGGGCAGCATCACGTTCAATGGAATAATCTGCGAGATATGCGCTTCGAGATTTAGGCGGTGAACGCCCGCGAACGCGAGAATCATCGCGTCCAAATCCGATGATTCAAATTTGGCGATTCTGGTCGGGACATTCCCGCGAATCTCGAAAACCTGTAAATCGGGACGATAATGCAGAAGCTGACTTTTGCGCCGCAAACTTCCCGTCGCCACCTTCGCGCCGTTCGGCAAATCGTCAATCGAGCGATATTTTTTGGCGATCAAAACATCGTTCGCCGTTTCGCGCTTCGACACCGCGCCGACCATTAAACCTTCGGGCTGAACGGTTTGCAAATCTTTGAGGCTGTGAACCGCCAAATCAATTTCCGCGTTTAACAGCGCGTTTTCGATTTGTTTGGTAAACAAACCCTTGTCGCCGATTTTCGCCAGCGCGACATCGAGCATTTTATCGCCGGTCGTTTTGATGATTTTTATTTCGAGGCTGATTAAAGGGAAATGCTTTTCGAGCGTCGCTTTGACAAAGTTGGTCTGCCAAAGCGCGAGTTCGGAGCCGCGTGAACCGATGATGAATTTTCGTTCAGGCATCCAAACCCTCAAATGCCTCGCGCTTCATCGTTTGCAGTTTTTCAACGAGCGCAATGTGATTCTGCAAATCGCTCGAAGCGTCGCCTTTGCTCCGCATCGCCAATTTATGAAGTTCGGAGACGTTTTTGATTAGGAAATCCTTGATCTTCAAAATCTCGCCGACGGTCGCCCGGTCGGGTTTCGTATAACTTTTCTGAAAAACGGGCAGCAGCGGCAAGGAATAATACCACGTCAGAAAATCGCCCATTTCCCTCATAATAATTCGTTTGACGTGCGGCAAATCCTGCGTCCGGCGTTCGTAATTGCGGTCAACGATGGCGTGAAGATCGTCTATGTTTTTCAAAATCACGTTTTCGCATTCGCCGACTTCCGGCGCGATGTCGCGTGGAACCGCGATGTCAACCAACAAAATTTTATTCGTCTGATTCGCAAAATCCGCCGCCGTTAAAATCGGCTCTGACGCGCCGGTCGCGCTGATGACAATATCGGTCTCGTTCAAACGGTTTTTGAAATCGGTATAATCAACGATTTCGCCGTCGAAACGATTGCTTTTTTGCAAATTCGCTAAAAGTTCAACGGCATTTTCGCGTGTTCGGTTCGTGACGGCGATTTTGCCGACTTGCCGTTTCAGCAAACATTCGGCGGTTAATTTTGCCGTTTCGCCCGCGCCGACGATTAAAATATTTTTGTTTTGCAATGATCCGAAAACATCCGCCGCCAACTCGACCGCCGCCAAACTCACCGAAACCGCACCGCGATGCAGTGCCGTTTCCGCGCGGGCTTTTTTGCCGATTTTAAACGCCCGCTGCGAAAGTTGATTTAAGATTCTTCCCGTCGCGTTCAGATCCTTCGCCGTATGATACGCGGTTTTCAACTGCTGTAAAATCTGCGTGTCGCCGATGATTTTTGAATCAACGCTCGTCGCCACGCTGAACAATTGCTGACACGCCGCGCACGAAATGAACGTGAAAAAATGTTCCTTTTTCACGATTTGACCGGCGTTTTTGAAATTGATAACGAGGTCTTTGTAAAGATCGAGGTTAACGTCCGCCGCGCCCGCCACGCCGTAAATTTCCGTGCGGTTACAGGTCGAGAGAATCACGCACTCCGCTAAAGTTTCTTTCAGAAGCGCGAGCAGTTCGGGAATTTCCCGCTCGTGAATATAAAGTTTTTCTCTGACCTCAATCGGTGCCGTTTTATGATTGATTCCAAACGCAAAAAGCATCTGCTGGTCGGCGGTGTTGCTCAAAATAATTTAAAAATTCTCTTCGTTCAATCTCAAATAAACAGGCTTTTCGCCTTTATTGTATTTTTTATTATATGAGAAAAACCGAATTTTCAAAAAGAAGCTCTGATAAATTCGATAAAAGTGCTTGATAAGTTCCGTTTATAAATGTCACAGTAAAGATAAATTTTTAGAGGTTGTCCCGGATAAGTAAACCAAATCATCTTTAACCCATTGTTTCAATTGCTCTAGCTGTCAATTCTGCACGGGACAAAACGAAATAAGTCCTGTTTTGTCAGCATCTTAGAATTTCAAAGACATTCACCTTTGAATAGCGTTTGATTTCAAATAGGAATTACGCAGTTGAACATTTATTTGATAAAAATAAAGAATGAATCCGCCCAAAGTCAGAGACGAAGATTACATTAACTTTATTATCGCCACACCGCGCAAC
>JAYVKL010000275.1:0-18420 GCA_043768465.1 Pyrinomonadaceae bacterium | reverse complement strand
GTGGTTACAACGCTAAGGCGACAAAGATATAAATCATTAAACTGTTTATTGTCAGCATTTTACAAAATTGTTTGAATTTTTTGTCCTGTACTTAGAAATAAATTAGTTACTTCCACCGCCGCCGCCATAACCAAACATCTGACAACTGGTCTCTGGTAATACCACAATTATTTCGCCGGATTCGGCTTTCGGCAAATTTACGGGAATCTCATCCGAAAATTGCAGCGAACCGTTTATCATAAAAACACTTGCCAAACCAAGCGCAAAAGTTGCCAAGCTGATTCTAAACTTCGGGTAAAATTTTCTCATTTTTTCTCCATCGCAATTCTTTAACGACATAATTTAATTGCGTGAATGTAAGCAAAAGTTTCAACAAACTTCAGGTAAAGTTTATTATTCTAAAATACCATAAGATTTTTTACCGCACCAAAATCCTGTTAGAATCAATCGGCGATATTTTTTCGGCTCAAATGTTTACAAATGTCTTTCATTAACACACTTTTGCGACGATTTATCAACTTTTTTGGCAGCGTCCGACTCGCGCTCGGTTCGCTTCTTTTCGTCGGGCTGCTACTCGCGGTCGCCGCGCTGTTTTTTTTCGGCTGGCTGTCCGGCGAGATGCTCGAAGGCGACACGCGCCGCTTCGACGAAACCGTCAGAAATTTCGTTCACGAATTCGCTTTCCCCGCGCTGACTTCCGTAATGCAGGCGGCGAGCTTTCTCGGCTCGACTCTGTTTCTGACGATTTTCGGCGTGATGATCGTCGTCGCTTTATATTTGAGAAAACACCGGCGCGGCGCACTTCTTTTCACGCTGACGACGGTCGGCTCAAGCATTCTGATATTCGTTTTGAAACACATTTTCAAGCGCGTCCGTCCCGAACCTTTTTTCGACACGCTGCTGCCGACCTCGGACAGTTTCCCAAGCGGTCATTCGCTCGGCTCGTTCTGTTTCTACGGCGCGTTGGCGGTGATTTTAACGACGCGAATTAAAAGCGTCCGGCTGAAAATAATCGTCTGGATTTCGGCGGCGGCGATGATTCTGCTCGTCGGAATTTCGCGCATCTACCTCGGCGTTCACTATCCGAGCGATGTCGTCGCCGGTTACGTCGTCGGGTTGATCTGGGTTTTAACGATTGCGATTGGCGATAAATTAGTTCACGCGAAGGATAGAAATGTTTCGGAAAATGTCGTTAAAAGCGATTGAATGATTTTAACGAAGTTCGATTTTTATTTTGGGTGGTAAAACTTACCGGTAATTTTTTAAGGTTTCACTCGTTTCAGTCTTCCTTTTGCAATCGGTTTCTTTTTTCGCTTTTCCTAGCGAAAGACTTAGCCGCCATAATTGCGAAACGAGTTTAAGCCGACCTTTGACGGCTTTCGGCGACATATCAACTTTCATTTTCCAACTCCGTTAAAGTTTCAATATCGCCTAAATCTTTATGCCGTCCGCTGATTCGTTTCATAAAAATCAGTCCGTCCCGTGAAACCGTCCACACTTTACCGTCTTCCCAATCAATATTTTCCCGCGTCTCCCAAACTTTTTTCAAGCCTTCGGTAACGAGCAGAAAATCAATCGTAAAAAGCGTTTTCGTTTCCTTATCAATTTTGGATATGCGCCGTATTTCAATCGTTCCGCCGTCAAAAGAAAGCGGCAGACCTTCCACCCAATAGTCTAATTCTTCGGCGATTTTCCAAACTTCCGAAAGTTTTTCAGTCTGCACGAGCAAATCAATATCAACCGTCGCCCGCGGTGCGCCGTGAATCGCCATTGCCCAACCGCCGCAAATCGCGTAATCAATTTTTTTATCGTTGAGTTTATTAGTTAAACCTTGAAACTCATCAAAAATATCAGCCATTCTGCTTCAACCAATAACTCTTTTATCTAATTATTTCTCTTTAATAATGAACGTCGGAACCATTCCGCCGCCGCTCGAAACATTGGCGAGTTCCGACGAAGAAAGCCGCGTGAACGCCGAGCCGACAATGCCGTTGAACAGCAACGGATCGAGGTCAACCAGTTGTTCGATCATCTGCCAGTTGCCCGCCGCGTCAATCATCGGGAACATTTCTTTGGAAGTCTGAACGCGCTCCTGAACTAAATAATCGCCGTTTTCGAGCGCGAGCGTGATCGCTTTGTCCCATTCTTCTCGTGTTGAAGCCCAACCGATATAAATGCCGTGTCCGCCGTAATCGTCGTTCGGTTTCAAGACTAATTTGCCGTTGTGCCGGCGCGTCCACTCGACTAAATCAATTTTCTCGCCCGCGTGTTCCGTTTGTTCGTCGCGGAATTTGCGCGTCCAGGGAACGTGCGCCTTGATTGCGACGAGTTCATCCGGTGTGAAAAGATGCGCGTATTTTTCGTTGGTTAGAACGGCGAAGACGGCTTTTTTGTGGATGATTTTCGAGCGGAAATTATTGACCAGACAAACCGCACCGGCGCGGCAGGCGTTCAAAAGCGCGGGCTGCGAGACGATAATCGGCAGATATTCGTTGACCAGCAATCTTTTGTAAACTATATTGACGACGACTTCTTTATAAAGCAGATATTTGCCGTCGAAAACGAGTTCGTCCGGCGAACAGATGAACGCCGTGTAGCCGTTCGCTTCAAAGAAATCGCGGAACAATTCAAATTCCTTGACCGTCGGCAAATCCTTCAAATCAACGATGGCAATCGTCGGTTTGTCTTCGATTTTGTGTCCGATAAATTCCGTGTAGCATTGCAAAAGCACGTCGAGCAATTTGGAACTGCCTTCAAAACCCTGCATTTCATACTTTTCGGCGAACTTCCGCATCACCGGCAAGGACTTGAAAATCTCGGTCGCGGAATCGGCAAAGGCGATTCCGGCGGGCGATTCGCCGTTTAGTTCGACGAATGAATAAGAGTTTTCCGTCAAAAAAGAATCGAGCCGCGCCGACGGCGAAACCTGTTTATATTTCGGGTCAATCGCCACCAATTCCTTTTCGATTTCGGTGATGCCGAGTTCGTCCAGAATCGTTTCGTCGGCGATTGCCGCGTCTTTGACCTTTTGCAGTGCCGACCAAATCGTCTCGCAAATCCCGACGATGCGCGTCCAATCGGTTTCGGTGACGAAATGCGGGCGCAGATACGGAACTAAACGGCGACCGCCGAAAATCAATTTCGCGTCCTCCAAACCTTCGTCAAGGGCGAGCCTGGACGACTCGGCTAAATCGAAATCTTCGAGCAGTTGATGATAGTAGGCGACGGCTTCTTTTAACATAATTTTTTTTGCCACAGAGGACACAAAGTTCACAGAGAGTTTTTCATTTCGCCTGACTTTTCTCTCTGCGAACTTTGTGTTCTCTGTGGCTATTTTCCTAGTCTTAAAATCGTTTCAAATTCGTCGTTCGTCAAAGGCATCACGGACAATCTCGATTGCTTGATCAAAGCGATATTTTCCAAATCTTTCGCGGCTTTGATTTCGTCCAAGGTTACGGCTTTGGCAAACTTTTCAATCGGCACAATTTCGACGGCAATCCATTTTTCATCGTTCGGATCGGGAGACGATTCATGCGATATTTCAGCCGAACCGACGACCGCTTTTTCCGATACCGAATGATAAAAAAGAACTTTGTCGCCAACGCGCATCTCCCGCAGATTGTTTCGCGCCTGATAATTTCGCACGCCGTCCCAAACGGTTTTCCCGTCTCTCAATAAATCGTCAAACGAGTATTTTTCGGGTTCCTGCTTGACCAGCCAATAATTCATTTATTCGTCCGCCCAAGTTTAACAAATCCTTCGATAACGCGCTTCGTAAAGCGATAAAACGCCGTGGCAGATCAGCCCGACCGCCGCGATGAACAAAAGCGTTTTGCCGTAATAAGTGTTCGCCAGCGTCATTAACGCGCCGTCAATTCCGACCGCTTCGTTCGCGTCCGAACAAATCGCCGCGACGATGAAAAAATAGCCCATTAAACCGTAAATTACCGCCCGCGCCGTAAAGCCCAACGCGCCCAAAACGCCGACGATGCGCCGTTTATTGCCGGTCAATTCATAAAGCCGAAAATCTTCTTTGAATTTCCCCGACACGCCCCGGTAACATTCGCTGAAACCCGCGCCGATAACGATCAAACCGATTAGAAAAACCAGCATTGCGCCGAGCGGAAACGCCAGAATGAATGCCGTCAGCGTTTTCTGAACGCTGCCGTTCGCCACCGCGACATTCGCCGTCGTCACGATTGTCAAAGCCGTCCACGCCAGGAAAAGATAAAAAAATCCCGTGCCGACCGCGATGCACCTTTTGATAATTCCCTGCCAATTTACGCCCGCGTTATCAACGTCCGCCGCGCCGCGCAAAACATTCCAAACGCCGTGACTGACTGCCCCGACGATAAAAATTATCAAAAATACCTTGCCGTAAGATGCCTGCGCGATTCTCGATAAAGCACCGCTCGGATCGGCGAGCCGTTCGCTTTTATCGCCGACTGCCACTAAAACCGCCAGCACTCCGATCACAATAAAAAGAAAGCCTTTCGTGTAAAAACCGAACTCGGCAAGTTTTTTCGTGTAAGGATGACTGACGATTTCTTCGGCTTTCTCGACGGTCTGTTCGATTTTTTCGACGACCGTCTGCTTGGTTTCGTCATTCATTTTTGGTCAGATATTTTCATTTCACCGGCAGCCGAATCAGCGAACAATTCAACATTTTTCATTTTTCATTCTAAATTTCACTTCGTAAAATTTTTCCGCAGTGAAATGAAGAGTTGGAAATGTAAAATTCAGCGCGTCGTTGAGAATAAGCGTTTTGCCAGGCAATTAAGATTTCTTCTGCGCGTTCGCCGCTTTTTTGTTCAGCCATTTCGCCCATTTCTCGATATACGGCTGAAACGGTTTGAGATATTTGGCGCGTTTTGATTTGGCGTTTTGTTTTTCGCTCCAATCTTTCAAATTCTTCTGCGCGTATTGTCGGATTTGCGGTTCGAGATTCGTCTTTTTCACCGAGTGCCGCAAGGTTAAATAATAATGCTGCCCGACAAGGGAAAAAATCAGTCCCGCCACGTTGCTTTTAAACGAACTTTTCGCCATCCAACGCTTCGCAAAAGTTTCGGTCGGCTGGAGCAGTGCGCCGATGGAGACTTCGAGCCAGGGATTTTTATTCTGCACTTTCGGGTGATAAAGTCCGGGCAGATCGCCTTTGATGTTCATCTCCTTCATCTGCGGATGTTTGATAAAATCCACGAGTTTGATCTTCTCGATGCCGCGAAGCTGCTCGTTCGGCAGAAACGCGATAATGCTGCGAATGTTTTCTTCCGCCTTTTTCGGCAGTGTAATGCTCGAACCGTTTTCAATTTTTATTTCCGTTGGTTTCGCCGTTTTCAAACCGGCTAATTGTAATGCCATAAATCAGTTTTTATATCAGCTATTCGCTTTCCAGGTAAAGCGTTTCGGGCGCGAAATCCTGCTCGTTCTTCCATTGCACCGTGCCGAAAGCTATTTTTATGTTCTTAAAATAATCTAAATTTTTCAGTTCCTCAAAAATTCTTTTGTCGAGGTAAGGTTTCGCGTCAAATCGCTTACACGCTCCGTCATTAAATTCCAAATCAAGCGTGTAATCTTCATTCGCTTTTGCCGAAACAACCTTTTTCATTTCTCTAAATTGTAAATCGGAAAGCCTCAATAGTAAATCACGCCACAAATCTGTTGCCGAATTGCGACAGGTTTCGGGTTTCAAGTTTCAGATTTAAGGTTGAAACTTCGTGTTTTCAACAGTTTAGGATTTTAATGAAGTTCGGCACGAGTTTTGTTAATAATGTGATTTTGATATTGCAAATGAGTCAAACAACTATAAAAAAATCAGTCGAAACGAGCGGAATCGGCTTGCACACGGGCGTAGCGGTCAATCTGACTCTGAAACCCGCGCCGGAAAATTCGGGTTATATTTTCGTCCGCACCGATTTGGATGATTTTGAAATTCCCGCGTCCATCGAATATATTTCGCATTGCAGCTACGCGACGACGCTGGTCAGACGCGGCGTTTTGCTTTCGACTTGCGAGCATCTGCTGGCAGCTTTGCGCGGCTCGAACATTGATAATTGCTTTATCGAACTCGACAGCATCGAGATTCCGATTCTTGACGGATCAAGCGAAAATTGGCTGGAATTGATCGAAAAATCCGGCATCGTCGAACAAAACGCGCCACGCCATTATTTGAAGATTTTGAAAAAAGTCGAATTCGAGCAGGGCGACCGGCGAATGTCGGCTGAACCGGCTGACGCTTACGAAATCGAATGTTCGATTGATTTTCCGCATCCGTTGATCGGGCGGCAGATTTTTAACTTCACGCTGGCAAACGATTCGTTCGGGCGCGAAATCGGTTCCGCCCGCACTTTCGGTTTTACGACGGAAATCGAGATGCTGCGAAAAGCCAATCTCGCGCTCGGCGGTTCTCTGGATAACGCGATTGTTTTAACGCCGGAGGGAATGCTCAACGACCAGCCGCTTCGTTATAAAGACGAATTCGTCCGTCACAAAACCCTCGACATCATCGGCGATTTCGCGCTTTTGGGAATGCCGCTTTTGGGCAAACTCAGAGCCGAAAAAGGCGGTCATTCGGTTCACTCTTCTTTGATGAGTAAACTTTTGAAAACTGAATCGGCTTGGGAGATCGTCGAAAGAGAGAATTAACCGCAGATTTTCGCGGATAAACGCAGATAGGAAAATAGCTTTCGGATTTTGAGTTCTAAAAAATCTGCGTTTATCCGCGTTCATCGGCGGTTAATTTTCCTTTTTTGCTATAATTTTTATATGGCAAAAGCAGCAAACGGCATAAAATCCGAAAAGTTTGAAACGGAAATCCGGCGCGTTTCTCAAACTGATTGTTCGCCGGTTGAAGTTGACACGCTCGCCGTCGAAGAACCGCTGGAAATTCGTCTCGGCTACAAAGAAAGCGGCAAAACCGTTCACAAAGCCGTTTCCATCACGATGCGAACGCCGGAAAACGACTTTGAACTCGCCGCCGGATTTCTGTTCACCGAAGGCATTCTGCACTCAAAAAATCAAATCGAAACGATTAAACACTGCGGTAAATTCCCGAACAACCGAAATACGGTTCGCCTTGATTTAACGCCGGAAACCGCAATTGATTTCAAAAAACTCGGACGCAATTTTTACACGACTTCGAGCTGCGGCGTGTGCGGCAAAACTTCGATTGAGGCTTTGACGACCGGAGCGAAACGAGTTGAACGCGCCGATTTCCCGCGTGTTTCCGCCGCGACGATTCACGAATTGCCCGCGAAAATCCGCGAACGGCAAAAGGTTTTCGACCAAACCGGCGGACTCCACGCCGCCGCGCTGTTCGACGTTTCGGGAAGTTTAATTGACTTAAAAGAAGATGTCGGGCGGCACAACGCCGTTGATAAATTGATCGGAGCGCAATTTCTGCAAGGCAGTTTGCCGCTTTCGGACAAAGTTCTTTTTCTCAGCGGACGCGCCAGTTTCGAGCTTTTGCAAAAAGCGGTAATGGCAAACATTCCAATCGTCTGTGCGGTCGGCGCACCATCGAGTTTGGCAGTCGAGGCGGCGAAAAATTTTAATGTAACTTTGCTCGGGTTCGTCCGCGACGGGCGTTTCAATATTTATCACGGCATCGAAAGATTGGCGATCAGCGATTCACAACAAAACCAATGACATCTGATGATTTTTCGGGCTTCGTCCTCGCGGGCGGCAAATCTTCCCGAATGCAAACCGACAAGGCTTTTCTGGAAATCGGCGGCGAAACCTTTTTAAATCGTGCCGTTAAAACGTTGCAAACCGTTTGTGAAAACCGCGTTATAATCGTTCTCAATCAAACTCAAAAAAAATGTGTCGAACAGTTTCCCGAAGGCGTTTCGCACGTTTTCGACATCCGTCAACAGCGCGGCGCACTCGGCGGCATTCACGCCGCGCTGACCAATTGCACGACGAAATACGCGGTCATTCTGGCGGTTGATTTGCCGTTTGTAACGAACGAAGCGATTGAAAAGCTGGCTAATATCGCGTTGTCGTCGAATAAATATATCGCCTTCGTGCCGCGCCAAACCGACGACCGACGGCAACCGCTGTGCGCCGTCTATCACGCCCGCTATTGTCTGCCCGCGCTGGAAAATTTGATGGAAGTAAACGAGTCCGCATCGGTAAAAGATTTTCTCGAACTGATCGCGCCGCGTTTCGTTGACCAGAATAAATTAGCCGGCGACGATGACCGCGACATCTTTTTCAACGTCAATCATCCGGCGGATTTCCGTCAAATCATTTAAAACTTCGTTGTTTTATTTTTACTCGGCGACCTTTTCGATACGGCTTTCGGTTAAAGTATATTTGAGCTAATTATGGAAAAACCAATCAGCGATTTTATCAAACATCATTTTCGACATTTCAACGCGGCGGCGATGGTTGACGCGGCGGAAGGTTACAAAAAACATCTCGCGGATGGCGGCAAGATGATGATTACGCTGGCGGGCGCGATGAGTTCCGCCGAACTCGGTTTGTCTTTGGCGGAGATGATTCGGCAGGACAAAGTGCAGATAATTTCCTGCACTGGAGCGAATCTCGAAGAAGATTTATTCAATCTCGTCGCGCACGATTTTTACGAGCGCGTTCCGCACTATCGAGACTTAACGCCGCAGGACGAACAGGATTTACTCAACCGCCATCTGAACCGCGTCACCGACACCTGCATTCCCGAAATGGAAGCGATGCGGCGATTGGAAACAGCGATGGTTGATGTTTGGACGAAAGCCGATTCCAACAATGAACGCTATTTTCCGCACGAATTTATGTATCAGGTTCTAAAATCCGGCGCGTTGGAACGGTATTATCAGATTGACGTGAAGGATTCGTGGATGTTCGCCGCGATGGAAAAAAATCTGCCGATCATCGTTCCCGGCTGGGAAGATTCGACGATGGGCAATATGTTCGCCGGACACGTTATCACCGGAGACATCAAAAACGTCCACACGGTGAAAACCGGAATCGAATATATGATGATGCTCGCCGAATGGTATACGGCGGAAGCGAAAGACGACTCGACCGTCGGGTTTTTCCAAATCGGCGGCGGCATCGCGGGCGATTTCCCGATCTGCGTCGTGCCGATGCTGCATCAAGATTTGCAGCGCGAAAGCATTCCGGTCTGGGGTTATTTCTGCCAGATTTCCGACTCGACGACTTCATACGGAAGTTATTCCGGTGCCGTCCCGAACGAGAAAATAACGTGGGGCAAACTCGCCGTTGACACGCCGAAATTCATCGTCGAATCCGATGCCTCAATCGTCGCGCCGCTGATGTTCGCATATATTTTGGGTTGGTGATTGGGCAGAGAGGTTCGATAGACATTATTTTTCCAGCGTTGTCAGGAGCGAAATAGTAGCAAAACATCATCAATCTGAATTTTGGAATTTCGACGGAACGGCACAAAATTATGGCGTGGAACGATAAATTTGATGTTTGGCTTCTAATTTTTTTAACCAATTGTTAATTTCGGCGGCTTCGACGGCTGAGAGATTCTCCTCGCCGAAACGGACGCGATTATATTTTTCCGTTATTTTGATGACTTCGGGAATTTCGAGCGTACGGGCGAACTCGAGCGGCGTTTGGTGCGCGGCGCGGATCAAACCCTGACTTGCCAAGGCTGTTTGTAATCGTTCGTAAAACTCGATGATCGTCGCCGGTTTGGTTTGCTTAAGCCACTCGTAAATTCTACGCCAAACGCCGATTCGTCTGATTTTTCGGAATAGCCGGACGATGCCGATTAAACACAAGATCGCCGCGCTCAAATACGCCGCACCGAAACCGACGGCTTTCGCGCTCGTCGGCAAGCCTTTATCGCCGCGCACTTCCTTCCACCAATCTGAAACTCGCCTCTGAAACCTGTTCAATCGGTAGGAAATTGTCGCTTGATAATCATTCAGGTTATTTTTGAGCGAACGAACCAAAGAACGCTGCTCCTGATTGTCGTAACTGACGAAATACTGAATCCAAAAAGTTTCAAGAGCTTCCAGATACGAATTAAACTTTTTTAAAATTCCCGCCGCCACATTTGCCTCGCGGTTTTGTTCGGCGAACGGTGTCGGATCAAACGGAATCCAAGCGTTTTCCTGCGGAAAATAAACTTCGATCCACGAATGCGCGTCCTTTTGTCTGACGACGAAAACATCCGCCGTTTCATTATATTCGCCTTGTTGGAAACCGTTGACAATGCGCGTGGCGATGCCCTGCGTCCGAAGCATTATCGCCATCGCCGACGCAAAATACTCACAGTGACCGGCGCGGACGTTGAATAAAAAATCCGCCAGCGGTTCTTCGCCTGCGGCTTTCATTTCCAAAGTATAGCCGAACTGCGTCTGCAAATAATTTTCGACGGCTTTCGCCTTGTCATAACGGTTTGTCTGTTTTTCGGTGATTTGCGCGGCGAGAACGGCGATACGTTCGTCGAGTTTTTCGGGAAGCTGTAAATAGCGTTTTGTTTCGGGCGAATACTTTTCGTGGTCGAATTTTAATTGACTCGCAGCGGGCAGCGAGCGGTCGGAGTTAACTTTGTAACTCAGACGTTCGGAATTGCCGCGCTGAAAGGTTATCGCGCCTTCCGAATCTTTATAAAGTTCGGACGGAAGACTGCCTTCGATTGCCAAGGGACGCGAGAGCGTGAATAAAACGGGCGTGTCAGTCGGTTCGAGATAAATAGTCTGCACTGTCGAAACGGCGTTTGCCGTTGGAAAATCAACCAGAAAAAACCCTCGTTCGAGTTTGACAAAAGATTCCCGAAAATCCTTTTTCGATTTACTCCAACGCTTATTATCAAACGTATCGAGTGCCACGCCGCGCCAATGCAGTGCGCCGAGATTTTTTTCGTCAGTTTGGTCAATTCGCGCCCGCATTACAATCTGGTCGTTTTGCAGAAGTGACCCAATTTCTCCCAAACTGACCGAATCGGAAAAACCCGTAACATTAGACAGTCCTTTTTGATTGCTTCCCAAGCCGGCACTGCCGACCCGCGGCAGGGCGAAAAACAAAGGCGCGGCGCCAACGATGATTATAACAAGCAGTGCAACCGCCGTCACCGGAAGACGGGCAGACGGAATTTTTGCGAAGGTTCTTCTTTGGTTCTCAGTTTTTTTATAATTTGAACGACGACCGATTGAAGCGGAAGTTTTTCTAATCTCAAAAGCAATAATCGCGCAAATCGTCACCATCAAATACAGAATCAGAGAAGCCAGATAAAGCGGACTGATGCTCAAACCAGCCGCCAGCAAAACTTCAAAAAATGCCATTAGATAAAGAAACACCCAATCGCGCTCGGCTTTCCGCTGCAAAAGTTTTATCGCTGTCAATACCAAAATCATTTGAGCAAGCATTGCCGCCAAGTCTGCAACATTAACTCCGAAACCGAATATATGATATTTCCGCCCAGCATAAAAAAGCGGCACGGCGATGAATATCAAAACCGTTCCGAGTCGTTCGGGAATCTGCCGGTGCGAACCTTCCAAAAACCAGGCGGCGATTAAAACCGAAACGAAAAGCACGGTCGAAATTGCGCCGACACCGCCTGAGACGAATAATGAAAAAAAGCCGCAGAAAACGACGGCGTAAGAAATGAGTTTGAAAAATCGGTCGAAATTCATTGGGCTTGAGATAAACTGTGCCAAATTTGATTATAGCTTCGGGCGCAAATGTTGTCCAAAATTTCTTTTAGAAGTCGGGTGCCAATTTAATACTTAATCCGAAAATGAGAACTTTTGAGTGCCGGACTTCGCTAATGAAATCTCTTGACGCAAAACCGCCGGTTTCTTTCAATTCCGTTTTTTAATCTCCTGTTTTCGCCCAAAGTTTCAATGGTATTATTGAAAAAGCGTTTGAACTATTGTAACCTCAAACACACATTTATCTATTCGAGGAACAGGAAATTTAATGAGTGAAAACACGGAAATTTTGAGCGTGGATTTAAGCGAAGTTCGCAAAATTTTAGCGGGCGAGGTTAAGCTCCGAAACAACGTCATCAAGCCTTTGGAAAACGCCGTTCGAGCGTTAAAAGACCCGCATAAAAACGCCGTCGCTTTGGCTGAGGCGTGTGTCGTTTTGGAGATGCCGCCGCCTGAATTGGAATTGCCGGAAAATTATCAATCGTTAATCGATAAACTCAAAGCAACTGCGGATGAAAATCTTTCCGAATTAGAGTTCACTTTTGCCAGAGATTTGCGCGAAGCGTTCGGCGAAAAAGGCATCGCTCTCGGCGGCAGTTCCGCGTCCGAATTGATTGCCGAATTGTTCGTTGTCAAGATTGATATGCGGCGCAAACAGGTTGATATGACTTTTTCGCGGCAGCCGGTCACGGACAAAAAAATCAAGCTCAATGTCGAGCAGGTCGTCGCCGCTTTTGAACGCGCCCGCCGCGAAATCTGCGAGCGCAATGTTGATTTGAACGCGCTGCTCGGCGAGTTGTTCGAGGCTTACAATCGCGTTTTAAAATTGTCGGACAAGCCGATGGGAACGCGCGCGATAATTGTTGACTGCTACCGTGAGTTGATTATGGTTCGGCAGCCCGCCGCATTTCGTAAAACGCCGTCGAAACAGAAATTTCTCGATTACCCGAAGACGCATTTTGCTTACGATATGATGCAGTTGCGCCGTTCACAAAATATGATGTATCAAGGTCATCGCTTGAATTTAGGCACGGCGACGATTGACATCGGCAGCGATTCAGCCCGCGCGATGTTTCTGGCGACGGACGCGAACGAAGGACAGTTTATTCAGCATTTATATTTTACGAAAGAGCAGTGAATTTCAAAGACTGGACGGCGAGCAAGATGCTTGCCGTCCGTTCGGAGCGAAGCAGGAACGAACACGCGCCTTGGTTACTCGAAATTTAAAGTAAATTGAGGGGCGTTTCGTTCTCGCAAAGCCTCGAACGGCGCAAGCAAGATGCTTGCGCTCCAGTCTAAAACCAGGAGAACCATAAAATGACTTTAACCCAGACCGAAGCGCAGCATATTATCCGCAAACTCGGCGAATCGGGTATTCCGCCCGCCCGCAATTTAGAGGCTTACACGGTCGGGATTGATTCGATTTTGGGGACGTTGAAAGATGAATATCTGGGCGGTTATCTGCGCGACGGCGGTTCGAGTTTTAAATTGGTCGTCGGCGAATACGGCAGCGGTAAATCGCATTTTCTTTATCGCCTGCGCGATTTGGCTTGGGAACTCGGCTACGTCGTCAGCCGCACTGAACTCAGCCCGAAAGAATGTCCCTACGATAACCAACTGAAGGTCTATCAAGCCGTCGCGGGCAATGTGATTTATCACTCGCCGAATGCGGACGGCGCGGACACCGGCGGGCTGGAAGCGTTTCTGGAAAATCATTTTTTTCAAACTTTGAAAACACTCGGTGTGGAAAACCCAAAAACAAGCGTCGGTCTGGATGTGCGCGTTAATTTGTGGCTCGACACGGTGTTGCGTTTCAGCATCGAAAGTCCTTCGTTTCGCCACGCGATTTATTATTATTTTCGCGCCGTCGCCGAAGAAAACGAGGCAAATAAACGTCTGATTGGAGCCTGGCTGCGCGGCGAGAGTGTTGCTTTGAAAGATTTGCGGGCGTTCAGCATCACGGAAAAACTCGATAAAACGGTCGCGTTTAAGATGATGCGTTCGCTGGCGCAAGCGGTTCACGAACTCGGTTACGCGGGTTTGGTTTTGCTGTTTGACGAAGGCGACCGAATGGTCAGCATCGGCTCGTCGCGCACGGAAAAAGTCGCCTGCGACAATCTGCGCGAAGTAATTGACCGCTGCGCCGGTGAAAGTCTGCCGTCGGCACTTTTCGTTTATGCCGTGCCGCCTTATTTCGTAACCAACATCGCTCCGAATTACGAAGCGTTAAGCCAGCGCATCAGTTCAAAGGTTAAGTTTTCGCGCCAAAATCCGTTCAGCGTACAAATCAGCCTTGACCATCTCGACTATCCGGGCGAAGAATTATTGCGCTTAATCGGCGCGAAGCTTTTGGGCGTTTATGAAACGGCTTACGGGATGAATTTTAATCACGAATTGCAGCGCGAAAATATCGCCGCGCTTGCCGCCAGCTGCGCGTCTCTGCTTTCGACCAGTCATCGCCGCCATTTTGTAAAATCGTTGGTCACAATGCTCACCGAACAGAAAGTTTCAGGCGAACATATTTACGAAGAAGACAATCTCAATGGCGTTTTGCGTGATGTTACGGAACAACTCGGACGAACGGAAACAGGCGAATATTAAGAAATTGTCGGGATTTCCTTATTCACTGATAAGAAGATTTTCGCAGTTTGGAAAATATGATTGGAGCAATTATAAATCATCCGCTTTTCGGGCGCGGGCAGGTGTTGGCATTACGTAACGCCGGACGCGATTCG
This sequence comes from Pyrinomonadaceae bacterium, assembly GCA_043768465.1. GTDB lineage: Bacteria > Acidobacteriota > Blastocatellia > Pyrinomonadales > Pyrinomonadaceae. Next base: position 4,052 of record JAYVKL010000275.1, on the reverse strand, counting down.
GTCGTGCATTTTGATAACGGCATTCGGGCGGTTGTGTCGAGTGGGATGCTGTCAATTTTGCAAACCGCCGAAACAGAAACGCCGTCCGCGCCGAAATCTTTTATCGCGCCGCGCCCGGAAAAGACTTTTACGCCCGATGAAGCCAAGCGACTCGAAGCGCGGCGGACGATTGAAGCCTTGCGTTACGGGCTTGTTCCGGCGAAACGAATCCGCGAATTGAGTGTCGGGCTGGATATTGAAAAAGAGAGTTTGCGCCGCGCTTTTGCCAATACGAAAGAACACGGCGGAGATGTGCGCGTCGTTTTGGGCGAATACGGAGCGGGCAAAAGTCATTTTTTTGAATTGGCGGCGCAAGAGGCTCTGGCGAATAATTTTATCGTCGCCGCGACGAGTCTGGACTTACGCGAAGTCCCGCCGAATCGTCCGCAGCGCATTTATCTCTCATTGATGCGTTCGCTGCGTTTTCCCGATTCGGCGGAAGTCGGACTCACGCCGCTGCTTGAAAAAATCATCGCCCAGACGAATTACTCCGAAATTCAGGACGGCATCAAAGAAACATTTTTTGCCACGGCTCTGCATAATTATTTGCTGATGCGCGACACGCCGGATAACGCTTTGGATAAGTTGGTTGATTGGATGTCGGGCGAAAAGGTTTTCATCAGCGACGTGCGCCGAAATGCCGCGTTTAAGAGCAAGGAATTCAAGATAAAATCGCTCTCGCAATTGACGACCGCCGCCGACCAATACTGTTATTTGCTCAACGGCTGGGGCTGGCTGGCAACGCAGGCGGGCTACGCCGGACTCGCCGTTTTTATTGACGAATCCGAACATTACAGTCTTCTCAACCAACGCGGCAAGGAAAAAGCCGACAATTTTTTCAAGGCTCTGGTTTACACCGCGCTCGGCGAAAATGGGCGAATCGGCGAAAACGATTTACAGCATCAATATCATTCGCACCCGTTCCGGTTGAAAGACCACAGTCATTTGCTGTTGCTTTTCGCCGTTACGCCGTCGGCAAATACTTTCGATTACCAGCGCATCCTGGACGAAGAACAAATTTTACGGTTGAAAAAATACCTGCCGTCCGCCGCGCTCGACGAATTAATGACGCGGCTTTACGTTCTGCATCGTCAATCCTACAACTACGATAACAAAGGGCAATTTCTCGATGTCGCGCAAGGTTTATCCGAATGTTTAGATAACAATTTGATAAATCTGCGCCAATTCATCCGCCTCTCAGTTGAGATTTTCGACCTTTGCTACGCGCACCGTGATTTTAACGCACGGCAAGCCATCGCTGAATTGCGGCGGGCGTTATTGTAGCTTGTCAGAACCGTCTGCGGCAGCGGGCGGTTGAAGTTTGAAAATCAGATGTCCGAATTTGCCGAGTTCAACCATCTGCTGCCGCCGACGGTTCTGACAAACAAATCAATGAATCTTCTGCCGCACACATTTGACGCTTTTCTGGCGCGTTTCGGGCGATTAACCGCGATTCAGGAACTTGCGCTTGCGCCTTTATTGAATGGTGAAAATTGCGTTTTGGCGGCGGCGACGGCGAGCGGCAAAACCGAAGCGGCGTTAGCTCCGATTCTCGAACGCCATCAACAACACCGATTCAAAACCAATTCGCCCAAGCAAACTTCGACCGTCAAGTTTTTGTATCTCGTGCCAACGCGGGCTTTGGCGCGGGACATTGCGCGGCGACTCGAACATCCGTTAAAAAAAATGGCAATCGGTTTGGCGGTCAAAACGGGCGACGAGCCTTCGCTCAAATCTTCAAAACCGCCCGAATTTCTTATTACAACACCCGAATCTTTGGATTCTTTGTTGGCAAACCGCCCGAAAATGCTGCGCGATGTTCGCGCCGTCGTTTTGGACGAACTGCATCTTTACGACAATACGCCGCGCGGCGACCAACTGCGAATTTTGCTCAATCGCCTCAGGCGGCTTCGTGAATATGCTTTTACAAAGGGCGATGCGGCGACCGCTGAAGTTCAGTTTTGCGCTCTGTCGGCAACGATGCACAATCCCGCGAGCGTTGCCGCCAAATACTTTGTCAATCCTGTTTTAATTCAAACCGCCGGACAGCGCGAGATTGACGCGAAACTTTTTGAGATGCGCGGCGCGGAATCTTTGCGGGAACTTTTTGCGACGTTCAAAGCGCGTGAGATAAAAAAAGTTTTGGCTTTTTGCCAAAAACGAGCGGAATGTGAAGAATGGGTAAATTTACTGCGCGGCAGTGCGCCGTTCGGCGATGAGGTTTTGGTTCATCACGCCAATTTGAGCGCGAATATCCGCCGTCAAGCGGAAGAAAATTTCGCCCGCACTGGCGCAGCTTTGTGTTTCGCCACTTCGACGCTCGAACTCGGAATTGACATCGGCGACGTTGATTTGATTTTGCTCGTCGGAGCGCCAGACAATTTAGGCTCATTTCTCCAACGAATCGGGCGCGGTAATCGCCGCACGAGGCGCACCCGCGTCGCCTGTTTTCATCGAACGCCGACCGAAGAAGCCGTCTTTCAAATCTTTATTCGCGCCGCCAAAAATTCCGGTGCGGAAACTTCTGCGCTGCTCGCTTCGGACAACGGCTTGGAGTTTCGCCCGTCCGTTGTCGTCCAGCAGCTCTGCTCTTATTTGAAACAAACAACGCATAGCGAACTCAACCCTGAACACGCTTTCGGACTTTTCATCACGCCCAACGGCGAACCGTTGATAGACAAAAATCAATACGAAAAAATCGTCGAACATCTGATTGAAAAAGATTTTTTCCGACCGGCAATGCGCGGCGGAAAACAGTTGCAAGCCGGTAAAATCTGGGAAAAACTTTACGAAGAGCGCGCACTATACAGCAATATGTCGGGAACAAATGAAAAGGCGGTCGTGGTTGATGAGATGACCGGCAGGCGTGTCGGGTATTTAGATTCCAAATTGCCCGCCGGTAGCACTTTTCTGATGGGCGGACACGCCCGCCGCGTAACCTCGACAAACGGGCGCAAAATCCTGACCCGCGCCGAAAAAAAGACGGAAAACGTCCGCCAACCGCATCAAAAATGGAGTCGGCGCGTTAAATCCGCCGCGTTGACCAAAGCGTTGGCAAATGAATTAGGCTTTTCTGTTGTTGATGAAACGGGCGCGATGCCGCTAGTGTCTGTTCAAACGGAAAACGATTCGGGGAAGAGATTTCTGCTGTTTCACAACGCGGGCGAAATCTACGGCAAAGCGTTGGGCGAACTGTTGGAAACGGAAAGGAAATTTATAATAGTTGAACATAACGAGTTTTTTGTCGAAATGGCAGGAGCGTTCTCCGAAACCAACTGGCAGTTTTCGGAAGAGGAAATATACCGTTTGCTCAATCGTCGTTGGAAAAATTTTGAAACGGCTTTTGATTTGGGAAGTTTTCAAATTAATTTGCCACCCAATGTTCGCCGCGCCAGTGTCATCACCGCTTTTAATCCGTCAGGATTCAGGCTCATCTTTTCTATTCCCCCAAAAGGATATAGCTGAGATTATTTCAAAAGTAAGTAATCGGACAGAATAGTTTTGTAAATGATTCAATTTCCTATATCCTTCTGTGGTGCGAAAGAGATTTATTCAACTAACGACCGAAGAAACTATTACCTTGCAAGAAGGTATGAAAAATGGCACCGCTCATTTATTTCGGAAACGCTGTCATTGTTTGATTTTGAGCAGTGAAGGCTATCGCAGAGGTTCTCGGCGTCTCTGCAAATACCATTTACGGCTGGCTTAATCGGTGGGAGAAAAAAGGCGTAGTCGGTTTTTCTGCACGGGACAAAAACAATGTTGAAAGATATTTGAAAAGAGATAGCGGATGTGTTTTTGAGCTAGCATAGCTCTTGCATATGAAAAAAACACATCCGAATGCTTTGCCGCATGACGAGCAAACTTATCATTAGACAAGCGGCGAGTCGAGTTGTTGGCGAGTTTTTTGATTGCGATGATCCAACAAAACACTTCAAATCTGGCAAGATTGGCAAATGTTTTAGACTTGAAAGCCAAGCCGGAATCGAAATATAAACGGCTCAAACGGTTTC
>JAYVKL010000274.1:0-3655 GCA_043768465.1 Pyrinomonadaceae bacterium | reverse complement strand
TTTCTCGGAAAAAGCGATGAGTTCGCTGACATCGTTTGAATATCTAATGACAGCATGGCTCTCTGCTATTGCATAATTTCTAATTGGAAAGTGTATGAGGCATTACTTAATTAACGAAAAATTAACATGCGGCAGCAATTATTCAAAATTTTATTTATCGGTCGAAGTTTAAGAAATTCGATTTTTATCGAATATTTACTAGCTCTGAAATCGAAACCGTTTCGACCCGAGATTGAAAAGCAGTAGTTTGGTTAAAAGTCTCCAAGTGGTAAAAATGTTTCACAGGATTTTACCAACTATAAGTGTTTATTAGATTTATCTTGATTTTTTACTTCCATTTTCAGGTAGAATTCAAAGCTCAAATTTCGGGAACGAAAAATCAGGTTAATTCCTGCATATTCAAGGATTTATTATAAAAGCTATGAAACATTTTTACCCTTTGTGCCGGATTACCCAATTTTTACTACCTGAACGAGTAGTGTTTTTTTCGCAGCGCGCCGACAAAATATATTTAGAGTTGCGATAACTAATGAAACGCGGCGGTATCCGCCAAAACGTCGACAAGAATTGCGCCAAGCATTTGTCAAGATTTGATTAGGAGAAAAATATGTCATTGAAAATTACCGTCGTTTTATGTCTGCTCGGATTGTTCCTGTCCGGCTCGGTTTTATCTCAGGCGATGACGGAAATTCGGCAAACCGATTTAAATATCTCGACCGGCGCAAACCGCCCGCCGAATGTCGTCAGGATAAATCCGAATCGTATTCAAGCGATAATGTCGCCCGAATTGCAAACCGAAACGATTGACGAAATACAAAGCGTCGCCTGCGGGTATCTGACGGACGCGGACGCGGCGAATGTTTTCGGTAAACCGATGCTTTACTACACCTCTACGACTTATGAAAAAGAGTTGAAATGCGTTTATATGCCGCCGAAAGAATTTCCGTTTGGCGTCACCTTTGAAATAAAAACCTATCCGAGCGTCAGCCAGGCAAAAGCCCGACTAAAATCGCTGGTCAAAATATGCAAATCGGTCAATCGTGAGATTCGTCTGAAAGAGTTTCCGAAAGCTCGAATGCCATTATCGAAATTCATCGGCGGAATCGGCGAATCCGCCTATTTCGCAACCGCCGGCGACAACTATGAATACGTTTATTTTCAAAAAGGAATAACCGTTTTTGAGATAAACGTATTAGGAGCAATCGGGTCAAATTTTGATGGGAATGAGTTAAAAACAGTCGCAAAGCGTATCGCGGAAAATTTTGAATCGGGCAGTTTATAACTTTCAATAAAATTATGAAAATCGTAAAACCGCTTATCATATCCAATCTTATTTTGATTTTTGCTCTCAGTATTGCAGGACAAAATAAATCTGTCGGTTCAGTTGGCACTTGGACAAGCAATAAGGTCTCAAGAGCCAGAGGCGATATTAATTCGGAGTTTAAAGAAATTCGGATTGCTAAACATAATGGATTTGACCGCTTTACCGTTGAATTCGGCGGCGGTTTGCCAAATTGGGAAATCAGCTATATCAAGCCTCCGATACCTTTTAGCGAAAGCGGAGAACGTCTCAAAATTGACGGTAAAGCATTCGTAGTCGTAGCCTTTTCAGTTGTTCCTTACCCCGATTCGCCGCCGGAAAACATTGTTTTGGAATTCTCCAAAGAAAAACTAAAACTTCCTATTATCAACGAAATAAAGAATTCAGACTGGTTTGAGGGCTATCTTTCATTTGCCGTGGGATTAAAGGAAAAAAGACTTTATCGAGTGCGGGAATTATCAAAACCGACGCGTTTGGTTATTGATTTCAAACATTAATCTAATCGAGGAAACTATGTTCAATCATCGTTCGTCAGAAAATTTAGTTTCAACAATCTGCATCCTGGGCGTTTTTTGTTTTCTGGTAATAGGCTGTCGCGGTTTAATCAATTTGAAAACCAATTACCTTGAAAAAAACAATGCACAAGTTGCGATACGGGCTATCAGCGACAAAATCGGCAAACCGTTTAAGATTTTCAACGTGGAAATTGAAAACGATAGTTTTATAGTTAAGATTCAAAACCCGCAAAAAGCCGGAAATCTTGACCAATATCAATATTCGCACGGCATTGTTTTAGGACCTACCCCCGTTCATTCAGATTCCTATTACGATTTTACCAAATACGTTTTTGATTACGACGAGCAGGATTTTTCTTCGATTCAAACATTAGTTCAAGCGACTGAAAAAGCGGCTCAAATCGAGAATGCTAAGGTAATCCATTTAACTTTGAATCGCGGAATAGGCGGACATTCGAGCAACAGTCTCCCTGTCGGCGAACTTCTTCAAGTTCGATGGTTTCTTGAGATTCACGGGTCGCGCGCAGATTCAAGCGCTGTGGCGGATGAAAAGGGGAAATTGATTACAGTTGATCTCTCGAAGACGGATGCAGGCAAAACTTATGAAATTTTGAACGCGGGCGAATTAAGCAAGGCTCAAGACGCAATCAAAAAATTAATAGGAGATGAAAAGAAGATTTACAAAATCGAAATTTGGATTCCTAAATATTTGGCAGTCTTTCTACCGAATCCGCAGGATTTTCATCAAGTTGACAGTTACGTTTTCAATATTTTTGGACTAAACAAAAAGGGACATTCGGATATACCGCTGATTGCGTTTGGCGGGTCTTTTTCAATTAACGATATACAACTGGCTGACGCTGGAAAACTCGTTCAAAATGCGGCAAACGTCTTGAATATTCACGACCAAAATATCAATTCAATCTCCATCGAACGCGAGAAGACGGGCGAGAAACAAGTAACTTGGACAATCGTCATCGGATCAGGTTTAGTGATTTTTGACGCACACGGAAATGTCATTCGGTCAATAAAACACTGAAAACAAACGCAATCAAATATGAAAACGAGACTCTACGCGGGAGTTGGAAAATTATCAATCCGGCGAGAATTTTCAGCTTGTTGGAACGGTTTCATTAAAGACCGGCTTGAAGTCCGGTTTCGTTAAATAGGGGTATTAGGCACAAAGCGTGTAATTTTTACTCCAGCGTATTTAATGCAATGGGCGAATTTATAATTTGTGAGTAATTATAATGTTCTCAACAGGTTGCTTGTATTTAATGCAACATCACCCCTCGAATTAAAAAGCTTTTTATTGCATTAAATACGGGTGATTTCTTAGAGACATTGCACACAAACCACATTGTATGCGTGTATTTAATGCAATAGAACGCTAAAAATTAAAGAAATTCAAGCGAAAATTTGCTGATTTTAGCAAAAAATGGTGAGTTTTGAGGGAAAAAGTTCGTTCTTATAGTAAGAAAATGAGCCTTTGAGCCTAATACCCCAACCCACAAACTGACCCGATCATTTGCCGGTGAGAAAACCGAGCTTCTCAAAGCCATTAAAGAGGGTTCAGTCATTACCTGGCGGCACGTTAATTTCTACGGCGAATATGATTTTTCTGAAGAAAAACTGAAAGATTCAATCGGTTTTAATCTTCCCGAAATCGTCGGCTGGAAAATGGAGTAAAAACGGGAGCAGGAAATCCCGCTAAAATTAATTTCTGCACGGGACAAAACGTGATAACTTGTATCTTGTCAGCATCTTAGAATCTCAAAGATATTCAGCTTTGAGTAGCGTTTGATTTCAAACAAGACTT
>JAYVKL010000273.1:0-16172 GCA_043768465.1 Pyrinomonadaceae bacterium | reverse complement strand
GGATGCTGATGAACGCGAATTTAACCGGTGAACGCGAATTTGATAAGTATATTTATTTGCTCCGCCGGAAATTTTACTACCAGCCATCTCAAAAATCGGAAATTCTCAATTACACATTTTTCATTCTAAATTTTTACGCGGAAAAATAAAGGATTGAGCATGTAAAATTTAGAATTTAAGCCGACTCGCGGGTTTCTGAGATGGCTTCTAAAAATAATCGGCGCAAATCCGCCTAACCAGCGTTCATCAGCGTCTGATTCCGACTTTCATTTCAACTCAAAACTCAGGTTATTTCAACATTCAGCCTGAATACCGATTGGCGTTAATCTGCGTAAAACGGATGCCGTCGAAACGCCGTCAATCGTAATTCAACGCTTCGACCGCGTCGAGACGCGCCGCCCGCAGTGCCGGATAGAGTGCGCCGAGCGCGCCGCCGACCGTTCCGACGATAAAGGTGATCGCCAGGATCAGCGGTCTGATTTCAATGTCGAGCGTGATAAATTGCGTGAGAATGAGCCGCAGAAAATACGTCAGAAACACGCCCGTTAAAATTCCGAATAAACTGATCAGCAGAGCTTCCTGCGCGATGATCCAGCCGATTCCGGCGCTCGACATTCCCAAAGATTTTAGAATGCCGATTTGCCGCGTCCGTTCGGTGACGGTCGTATACATCGTCAGCAGAATGACGAGCGCGGAGATCGCCGCCGCCACGCCGATAATCACGTTGAGAAAAATGCCGAGAGCCGGAATGCTCGACATATAAAGTTCTTCCAAATCTTTGGTGAAAATTACCTGGTGGTCGGGAAATCGGGCGCGGATTTTGTCGGCGATTTGTTCCGCCGTAAAACCTTCTTTCACTGAAACCAGAATCGCCGAGCAGCGGTTTTCGCTGCCGAGCTGCGTCTGCATCGTCGTCAGGGGAATTTTCACCCGCGCGCCCGCCGCCGGTTCATAACTGCCGACGACGACAAAATCGCGCTCGTAAAATTTCATCGTGCCGCCGATTTTAAACTTCAATTGTTTTTGCCAGCCGGTGTCAATAATCGCCTCGTCGCCCGCCGTGCCGAGTCCGCGCCCTTCGACGATTTGAAGTCCCGCAAGACGCGCGTAATCGTCGAAATCCACGCCGTCAACCAGCCGTGTGCCGGTTTTGCTGTCGCTCGCCGAAACGGTGTTCTGCCCAATCGGGACGGCGAGCTTCACGCCTTCGAGAGCCGCCAAATCCGCCGCAGCGGAAATCGGCAAACGAAACGCTTCCGAGCCGCTCATCCCGATTGACCCGGAAGCGCGAAACATAATTTCCGCTCCGACGTTCGCCTCGCGCTGCGCCTGTTTACGAAGCGTTCCGTTCGCCAGACCGATGGTGAAAACGATCAGCAAAACGCCGACCGCGATGCCGAAAATACTGACCGCCGTGCGCGCCGGGCGATGCAGCATATTTGAAAAGACCAGATTCTCCATATTGACTATTTTTTAACTCACCTGACGTGGTTTAACAATTTTTCACCGCCAAGGACGCGAAGGACGCAAAGGTTTTTGAAATAAGCAGGTCGGGAGAAGTTTTGCGACATTTTGAAAAGTTCAGAGTGACGCATTTATGCGTGAGAAATCGCCGCGCTTCGCTGGCGATTTCACGGCTGAAGCCGTCACTCTGAACTTTTCATAAATGCCTCAATACTTTTGCTCACCTGCTTAATAGGTCTTCACGCCGGTTTTTCAGTGACCTCTTTTTGTTTGAATAAACCGGAGCGAATATTTACCAATCGGAAAGAAACGCAGCCGAATTTTTATCAACCTTTTTATCCTTTTCATCCTTCGCGTTCTTGGCGGCGAAATCTTTTCCGACCTGCGCCCGGTGATTTTTTAATCCTCCGGCGGTTGAAGCTGAAAATTGCGGCGGCGGTGAAAATCCGCATACATTTCATCGTAGAGGGCGAGCAGCCGGTCGGTGGAATTTTCCCAACTGTATTTTCGGGCGGTGGCGAGGGCGTTTTTTATTTTTCGCGCCCGTCGCTCGTCGTCGTTGAAAACGTCGCGGACGGCGGCGAAATAACCTTCGACCTCGGTTTCTTCGAGCCAGGCGTTGTCGGCGTTGGCGTAGGAAAGAACACCGCCCGAATTCGGGGCGACCACCGGCAAACCCGAAGCCATCGCTTCGAGCGGCGCGATGCCGAACGGTTCGCGCGGATTCGGGTGCAGAAAAACGTCGCTGTTGGCGTAAATGTCCGCCATTTTTTCGCGTTCGGCGACGTGACCAAAAATTTTGAATTTGCCCGGCGCGACTTTTTCCAGTTTCTCCTGGAGCCAGGATTTCAAAGGACCGTCGCCGGCAATCAGCAGCCGATACTCGTGCCGCTGCGAATCGAGTTTGTAAAATTTGAGCAGCGAATTTAAAACTTCCGGCAGAAACTTGACGTTTTTCTCCGGCGACAAACGTCCGGCGTAAAGCAGCACGGTGGCGTTCTCGGGGAATTCCGATTCCGCCAGAATTGCCCGTCGCTTCGCCGCATCTTTTCGGCTGACATCGAAAAGTGCCGTGTCCGCGCCGCACTGGTTGACGAAAATGCGCTCGTCCACCGGCACGTTTGAAGCCCGAAAAAATCGGTGACAGTAATCGAAAAACGCCTGCGAGCGATGCGGATTCTTCTCGTTTGAAACCGCGTCCCGCAACTCCTGCGCCGTGTATTCGGAATTGGCGAGATGATAATCGAACATCGGAAAAACGTAATTGCCCATCACGCGCCGCGCAAACCATTTGAGCGGCGGCAGACCGGAGACAAACGCCCGCAGATTATCGTCCATGCGCTCGCACGAAAAATGAACGAGCAGCGGGCGTTTGAGCGGTTGGAAATAGCCTTTGCGAATCACGCCGGCAAGCAGGGAAAGCGTGTATTTTTCGCCGATTTCGATGATGTCGGGCAGCTCCGCTTCGAGAATTTTACGCACCGGAGTTTCGCCCTGCAAATAATGAAACGGCAGCAGCAAACGGTAACGCTTGTCGAAAACCGGCGCGGGTTTGGCTTTGACGTAGTAAATTCGCCCGTATTCGCCGACTTCCTCCTGCGCGTCCGCCGCGCCCGGCACGATCAGCCGCACCGGTCGCCGATGCCGGTTCGCCGCCTCCAACAGACGGTTGTAAGCCGTGCTGATGCCGCCGGAATTTTTGTGATAATAGTTGGTGATGTGAACTGATTTTAAAATTTTGTCCGTCATTGCTCGTTTCGATTGCCGAATCGCCGATTCAAATTATGCCGCCCGTCGCCGAACTGAAAGGGTTTCGGGCAATTTTTATCGCTTCGCGGAAACCCGGCAACTTATTTCCCTTCAAACCGCTTTCATCAAATCTTACAACCTGCCGTTGATTTACCGAAATTCGGACGACTGCCGAAGCCGCGCACAGAACGCTCCCGCAATTATTTTTCGGCGGCAAAGCGGGCGGTAAAAACCGAGCCGGTCGCGTCCGAGGCGGCGAGTTCGAGAACGCCGCCGTGCGCTTCGGCGATGAATTTGGAAATCGCCAGTCCGAGTCCCGCGCCGCTTCCGGCAGTCGTTTCGGCGTTGCGGGAACGCGCTTTGTCGGCGCGGTAGAAACGCTCGAAAATATGCGGCTGCTCGGCGTTCGGGATGCCGGCTCCGTCGTCGGAGATGTTTATTTCGTAAAATCCCGCGCGGCGTTCGGCGGTCACTTCAACGTGCGCGGTGGCGTGTTTCAGCGCGTTGTCAATCAGATTCGAGAAAAGCCGCCGCAAAAGCTGCGCGTCGCCGGAAAATTCCATCGGCTCCGGCATTTCAAAGTCGAGCGACACGCCGCGCTCGAACGCCACCGTGCGAAACGATTTGAACGCTTCGCCCAAAATTTCGTCCAGGTAAATCGCCGTTTTCTGCAAGGGCTGCTGTCCGGCATCAACCCGCGCCAGCGTAAATAAATCTTCGATGATGCGCGTCATTCGCTCGGCTTCCGACTGTACGATAACGAGCGTTTCGCGGTATTCCGTCGGGCGGCGGTTCTCTTTGCTCAAAATCACCTCGGCTTCGCCGCGCACAATCGCCACCGGCGTGCGAAGCTCGTGCGAAGCGTCCGCCATAAATCGGCGCTGCTGCTCGAAGGATTTATCGAGCCGCGACAGCAGTTCGTTAAATTTACCGGCAAGCATTCCCAATTCGTCGCGCTCGTTTTCGACGGGCAGCCGTTCGTGCAGATTTTTGACCGTAATCGCTTCGGCGGCGCGGCTCATTTCGGCAATCGGCGAGAGCGATTTTTTCGCCAGAAAGTAACCGCCGAAACTCGCCGCCAGGAGCGCGAGCGGCACGGAAATCAAAAAAGCATAGCCGATGCGGGCGAGCAGTTCGCGCTGTTCGGCGAGCGAATGCAGAACGAGCAGATCGTAATTTTGATTCGACAGTTTGATCGGATAAAAATAAACGCGGAAAGTTTCGCCCTCGTTTTCAAAATAAGAAAAACCGGCGTTCGGATTCGACGATAAAGTTCTAATCAGATTTTCGGCTGATTCCGCTGTCACCGGCGAATCGCCGTCGGCGATTTTCGTCGCGGCGAGCAGGCGGTGATCGGCGGAAAAGACGAAGACCCGATAACCTTTGAAACCGAGTTCCGCCGCCGCGTCGCGGACGGCTTCGGATATTTCGGCGGAATCGAAAATTTTGCCGGCGCGGCGGTCTTCGTCGTCCAATTCACGATTGACGGTCGTCTCGAAAACAGCGGCGATTTCGTTCAGCGTCTGCTTCGTCTGACTTTGCAGCGTGTAGGAAAATAGCAGGTAAGTCAGTCCGGCGAACAGCGCGAGAACCAGCGCGAGAACGCCCGTATACCAAAAAGTCAGCCGTATTTTTGCCGAGTTAAACATCTTCCGCCGCCGCCGAATCGCCCAGAATATAGCCCGCGCCGCGTTTCGTGTGGAGCAGCGGCGTTTTGTCTTCCGCGTCAATTTTCTTTCGCAGGCGATTGATAAAAACCTCGATAGTGTTGGAAAACGGATCGTAGGTTTCGTCCCAGCAATGCTCGGAAAGTTCCGCGCGCCCGATTACCCGTTGAGCGTTGCGCGCTAAGTATTCGAGAACGGCGAACTCTTTGGCAGTCAGCGCGATTTCCTGCCCGCCGCGCCAAACCCGCTGCGATTGAGCGTCAATTTCCAAGTCGCCGACGACAAAGCGCGGCGGCTGAAACGATTTTTCCCGCCGCCGCAAAACAGCCCGCAGCCGGGCAATCAACTCGCCGAAAGCAAACGGTTTGGTCAGATAATCGTCCGCCCCGAAATCGAGTCCGGCGATTCGGTCGGCGACGGCATCCCGCGCCGTCAGCATCAAAATCGGAATCTGCGAACCTTTTTCGCGCAGCTCGCGGCACACCTCAAAACCGTTTTTGTCGGGAATCATCACGTCCAGAATTATCGCGTCGTAATTGTTTATCGCCGTTTGGTAAAGTGCCGCTTCGCCCGTTTCCGCGACATCCACGGCAAAAGCGTTTTCGCGCAAACCCTTGGCGACGAAGTTGGCGATTCGCTTTTCGTCTTCGACCAGCAAAACTCTCATAACAGCCGGTAGTTTAACAAAAGAAAGATAAACGGCGGGTTAACCGGCGAACGAATGTTAACCGGCGCGGCGACGGCAATCAACACCGTTGACAAACTGAATCGGCATTATTAAAACTTCACGCGGCTATTCACGGCTGACCTCTTTTGCCAGAGCCGTATCCACTTCGCCCAGTAACTCTTCGTAAACCGTATCGGAGATGAGGTTCTGGCTTAAAAGCGTCGTCAGCGTGGCGCGTTTCGCCCGCAAACCTTCGAGCCGCGCGTCTTCGCGTTCTTCGGACTGCAAGGCGGGATAAGCTTGAATCAGTTGACGCTGCGCGTCCAATAAATCTCTTATCTGCTCTTTTAGAGGTTCGTCAACCTGCTCCCAGGTGGTCGAGGAAATCAAGCCCTCGCGGTGCATTTCTGCGACCCGCCGAAGTTCGCTCTGGGCGGCGAGCAGTCGTCCGTAACGGCGTTCATACTCAAGCTCGACTTCGGGCTGCCGTCCGATTCCCAAACGTCTGATTAAAAACTGCATCGTCGTTCCCTGAACCAGAATCGTGAAGAGAACGATGCCGAAAGTCATCACCCGAAGCAGTTCGCGGTCGGCGAAGGCGACCGGCAGACTGAGGGCGAGAGCCAAACTCAACGCGCCGCGCAGACCGCCCCAAAAAAGAACGTGCTGATAAACGATTGGAACTTTGCTGCCGCGCAGATTCGATAAATAAGTTAAGCCGTAAACAACCAGGGCGCGGCTGACCAGAACCGCCGCGAGCGCGACGCTGATCGGCAAAATATAGATGAAAATCTGCCGCACGTTGACCTCTGAACCGATTAGCAGAAAGACGAAGGAATTGGTGATGAAAGCGAGATATTCCCAAAAGTTAAACAGCACGATTTTGGTGGTCGGCGACATTTTTTTCAGCCCCAGATTTCGCATTATCACCGCCGCCGCGACGACCGCCAATACGCCGCTCACATGAAATTGTTCGGCGACCAGATAAGAACCGAAAGCGAGAACCGTCGTCAAAGTCGTTTCGATCAGATGATCGTCAATCCGGTCGGAAATCTGCGAAACCAGCCAGCCGAGAGCCGCGCCGACTCCCAAACCGCCGACCGACACAAACACAAAACTGACCGTCGCGCCGGGAAAACTGAAGCCGGAGTTTGCCGATTCCGCCGCCGACGCGCCGGCGGCGACAGCTGCCGCGAGCATTATTTGAAACAGAACGATTGCCGTTCCGTCATTAAATAAACTTTCGCTTTCGACTAAAACCGTCAGACGTTTCGGCATTCCCATCGAGCGAAAAACCGCGACCACCGCCACCGGATCGGTCGCCGCAATCAACGCCCCGAAAACCAGTCCGCTCAAAAGCGAAGTTCCGGCTCCGAAGGAGACGATTACGCCGACAATGAACGTCGTCAGCAACACGCCGGGAACGGCGAGAACGACAATCGGCAGCCAGTTTTCGCGCAGACTCTTGAATTCGAGATGAAAAGCGGCTTCAAAAATCAGCGGCGGAACAAACAAAGACAAAATCAATTCCGGTGTCAGCGACAACTCCAGAGGGCGTTGATAAGTAATCAACAGTCCGACCAGCACGAGCGCGACCGTGTAAGGCACCCGCAAATGGCGCACGGCGATAGCGACCACCGAGACGACCAGCAGCAAGACGATAATCAGGGTTTGAACGGCGAGAAATTTATCCATTTTCCGTTAAGCTTCGGACAATTTTTATATTCGCTTAAAAATACGATTTCAACCAAACGGAAAAGACGAGTTTTATCTTGAATCAGACGCGGCGGCAAGCCGGTTCGCCCGACGAATCAACCGGCAAGTGACGGTTTTTATTCGGGTGTGCGCGGCTCAAATTGATTTGACATCGGAGTATTTTCCAAAATAATTTAACCATCCGCTCCGCGAAACATCGAAAACATCGCTCCTTAAATCATTATGTGAAATTGTTTCCGGCAATTTCAGTCGAATAAATTGCCTGTCAACTAAAAAATCTGCCCGAAAATCTCTGTGTTCTATGTTTTCCGGCGGTAAATTTCTTCGGTTTTTGGTTTTGGGTGAATGTCTATTATCTTTTATAGCTTCGCGCCGAAAATCAAGCCTCGCATCTTTACGAACATTTTATAAACCTTTTACCCCGTTTTTATATTCTTTTCCGTAATATATTTTTAACCGGCAAAGACGGCGATGGTTTTTATAATCGGAAGACGCGCTTTTGATCGGGATTAAATAGTCCGGTGAACCAGCCGGAAGCTAAGTAGAAATGAAAAAATTTACAACGATAGTTTTTGGAACGCTTTTTTTAATGCTTGCCGCCGCTGTTTCGCAGGCGCAGCAAACGATTTTTAACGTGCCGACCACTGACGTTCTGGACAAAGGCAAAGTCTACGGCGAACTCGACGCGGCTTTCAAGGTAAACAATCAGCGCGATGTCAGACAGTTTTCGAGTTTCGTGCCGCGCGTGGTGGTCGGAGTCGGCGGCAACGTCGAAATCGGTTTGAATGTTAACGGCAATATCCAGCCGGGCGCGGACGCGACGACGCTGGTTCCGACGATAAAATGCCGCTTCTATCAAAACGCAAAAAAAGATGTCGCGGTCGTCGCCGGCACGAATGTTTACATTCCGGTTCGCAATCGCGCTTACCGAATCGGCAGTTATTCTTACGTCAACGCCAGCAAAACTTTCAACGAAAAAACACGAATCACGGCGGGCGGTTATTTCTACTCGAAAAATGTGGTGGCGACGGCATCGCGGGCGGGCGGGCAGTTCGGTTTTGAACACACGGTCAACAGCAAATTCGTCGTTGCCGCCGATTACATCACCGGCAAACACGCCAACGGTTATTTCACGCCCGGATTCTTCTATAAGCCGACTCCGAAAATCACCGGCTATTTCGGTTATTCAATCGGCAACGCTAACGCCGGTCACGGAAATAATTTTTTCCTGTTTGAAATCGGTTACAACTTTAACTAATCGGTGCGGCTTGGGAGGCGAGCGATGTTTGACTTGATTTTGGCTTTGATAACTCTTCCGGTTTTCGCGGCGGTGTCCGTCTGTTTTCGCTCGTGGCTGATATTCGACGAATCAAGAACGATGTTTGCAGCACGGGAATTAGAAGCGGAAATGGAAGCCGAACTGGAATTTATATTCAGCAATGACGCGGAAGAAACTTGTTTAGACAAGAATTTGCTGAAGTTTAATTACGAAGGAAATTAAGGGACTTTATGTTGGATTTAATTTTTATCGCGGCGATTATCGGGTTTTTTCTGGCAACGCTCGCATATGTTGCGGGCTGCGAAAAATTAAGAGGAAAAGGAAATGAATCTTGAATCAATCATCGGGCTGCTGACGGCTTTTTTGCTAATGATTTATCTCGGCTACGCCCTGCTGAGACCGGAGAAATTTTAATAAGCGGTAAATGGTAAGTGGTAAATATAAAACCATCTTCATCTACCATTTACCACTTACCATTTACCACTAAAAAAATGACATTCAACGGCTGGTTACAAATTTTATTTTTCTTTGCGCTGATCCTGCTCGTCACCAAACCGCTCGGCGTGTTTATGGCGCAGGTTTTCGACGGCAAACGTAATTTTCTGAGCATCATTCTGCGCCCCGTCGAACGGATAATTTATCGTTTGACCGGCGTTGACGAAAACCGCGAGATGCGCTGGACGGAATACGCGGCGGCGGTCGTCTGGTTCAGCGTCGTGTCGGGCATTGTCTTGTTTTTGATTCAGCGTCTGCAAGGCGTTCTGCCACTGAATCCGCAAGGATTGTCGGGCGTTGACGTGGCGGCAAATACGGGTTCGTCGTTTAATACGGCGGTCTCGTTCGTGACCAATACGAACTGGCAATCTTACGTTCCCGAAACGACGATGAGCTATCTGACGCAAATGTCGGGACTGGCGTATCACAACTTCGCTTCGGCGGCGACGGGCCTTGCGATTGCGATTGCTTTCGTGCGCGGAATCGCCCGCAAGGAATCCGAAACCATCGGCAATTTCTGGGTTGATTTCGTCCGCGCCAATCTCTACGTTTTGCTGCCGTTCTGTTTAATCGGCGCGATGTTATTAGTTTCGCAGGGCGTGGTGCAGAATTTCAACGCTTACGACACGGCAACTCTGGTTGATAAAACAATCACGAGCGAAACCGATAAAAAAGATTCGAGTGGCAACGTCGTCACGGACGCGGCTGGCGAGAATGTCAAAGAAACAAACGCCGTCACAACACAAACCATCGCGCAGGGTCCGGTCGCGTCGCAGGAAGCGATCAAGCAATGGGGAACGAACGGCGGCGGATTTTTCAACGCGAATTCGGCGCATCCGTTCGAGAATCCGACACCTTTCGCCAATCTATTGGCGATGTTCGCTATCTTCGCAGTTTCCGCCGGACTGACTTACACGCTTGGTAGAATGACCAAAACGCCGAAACACGGCTGGGCGGTTTTCGCGGCGATGGCGGTGCTGTTTTTCGCCGGAGTTTTCGTCACTTACTGGGCGGAAGGCGCGGGCAATCCGCAGTTGGCGGGCGTTGACCAAACAACCGGCGCGGCGCAGTCGGGCGGCAATATGGAAGGCAAGGAAGTGCGTTTCGGGATCGCCAATTCCGCGCTGTTTGCGACGGTCACGACTGATGCCTCGTGCGGCGCGGTCAACGCGATGCACGACAGTTTTACGCCGCTCGGCGGAATGGTTCCGCTGGTGAACATTATGCTCGGCGAAGTGATTTTCGGCGGGGTCGGCGCGGGACTTTACGGCATTTTGATTTTCGTCATTCTGTCGGTTTTCATCGCCGGTTTGATGGTCGGACGAACGCCCGAATATATGGGCAAAAAAATCGAAGCCTTCGACGTGCAGATGGCGACGTTATCAATTTTAATTTTGCCGCTGGTGATTTTGCTGTTCGCGGCTGTCTCGGCGGTGTCGCCCGATTTCGGCACGTCGCAATTAAATAATCAAGGTCCGCACGGATTATCGGAAATCGTTTACGCCTTCACTTCCGCCGCCGGAAACAACGGCTCGGCGTTCGCGGGAATTTCGGCAAATACGTTCTGGTATAACTCGACGCTCGGCGTAACGATGCTGTTCGGACGCTTTTTTATCATCATTCCCGTTTTGGCGATTGCCGGAAATCTGGCGCGGAAAAAAGTCGTTCCGCAGAGTCTCGGAACTTTCCCGGTGACGACACCGCTGTTCACGCTGCTTCTGGTCAGCATCATCCTGATCGTCGGCGCGCTGACGTTTTTCCCGGTGCTGAGTTTGGGTCCGATTGTCGAGCATCTTTTGATGAACGCCGGGCAAGCATTTTAATAGGAGGTTTCAGGTTTCAGGTTTCAGGTTCAAGGTTTCAGGTTTCAGGCTTCAGATTTAAGAAATCACTAAACCTTGAACTTTGAACCTGAAACCTGAAACCTTGAACCTGAAACCTGCATAAAAATATGGCTGATAACGAAAAAACAATTTCAATTTGGAACGGAGAAATTATCAAACGCGCTCTGGTTGACGCTTTGACCAAGCTCGATCCGCGCCGGATGATGAAAAATCCGGTGATGTTCGTCGTCGAAGTCGGCGCGGTTTTGACGACTTTGCAACTGATTCGCGGCGTGGCTGCACCGATTGCGGGCGTGACGCATTTTAGTTTTGAACTGCAAATAACTTTGTGGCTCTGGTTCACGGTGTTGTTCGCCAATTTCGCTGAAGCGATGGCGGAAGGGCGCGGCAAAGCCCAAGCCGACACGCTCCGCAAATCGAAAACCGAAACGTCCGCCAATCGCCAGACGGCAGGCGGGAAAATCGAAACGGTGGCGGCAGCCGAACTGCGAAAAGGCGATGTCGTCGTCGTCGTGGCGGGCGAATTTATTCCGGGCGACGGCGAGATTATCGAAGGTGTCGCGTCGGTTGACGAATCGGCGATTACGGGCGAATCCGCTCCCGTCATCCGCGAATCGGGCGGCGACAGATCAGCCGTGACGGGCGGCACGAAGGTATTGTCGGATCAAATCAAAGTCAAAATCACGTCGAATCCGGGCGAAACATTTATTGACCGGATGATCGCCTTGGTCGAAGGCGCGGAACGACAGAAAACGCCGAACGAAATCGCTCTGAACATTCTGCTTTCGGGTTTGACGATTATCTTTTTATTAGCCGTCGTGACTTTGCAGCCGTTTGCGATTTATTCAAACGCGACGCAGACGATTTTCGTGTTGATTTCCCTGCTCGTCTGTTTGATTCCGACGACGATTGGCGGACTGCTGTCGGCAATCGGCATTGCCGGAATGGATCGCCTTATTCAGCATAATGTTCTGGCAATGTCGGGGCGAGCGGTCGAAGCGGCGGGCGATGTCAACACTTTGCTGCTCGATAAAACTGGCACGATTACTTTGGGAAATCGTCAGGCATCGGAATTTATCGCCCTCAAAGGCGTGTCGGCTGAAAGTCTGGCGGACGCGGCGCAGCTTTCGAGTCTGGCGGACGAAACGCCTGAAGGACGTTCAATCGTCGTACTGGCGAAAGAGAAATACGGCTTGCGCGGGCGCGAAATCGGCGAATTGTCGGTTGGCGGAACCGCCGAATTTATTCCGTTCACGGCGCAGACGAGAATGTCGGGCGTGAATTTGAACGGGCGCGAAATCCGCAAAGGTGCGGTTGACGCGATTGAAAAATACGTTATCGCGGGCGGTGTCCAATCAACCGCCGAACTCCGCGAAGTTGTCGAAAAAATCGCCAACGCGGGCGGAACGCCGCTCGTCGTCGCCGACAATCACAAGCCGCTCGGCGTAATTTATCTCAAAGATATTGTCAAAGGCGGGATGACCGAACGCTTTAATCAACTGCGGCAGATGGGCATTAAAACCGTGATGATTACCGGCGACAACCCTCTGACCGCCGCTTCGATTGCGCGGGAAGCGGGCGTTGACGACTTTCTCGCCGAAGCCACGCCCGAAGACAAAATGGCGTTGATTAAAAAAGAGCAAGCCGAAGGCAAACTGGTGGCGATGACCGGCGACGGCACGAACGACGCTCCGGCTTTGGCGCAAGCCGATGTCGGCGTGGCGATGAACACGGGAACGCAAGCCGCCAAGGAAGCCGGAAATATGGTTGACCTTGATTCTGATCCGACGAAACTGATCGAAGTCGTCGAAATCGGCAAACAGCTTTTGATGACGCGCGGCGCGTTGACGACGTTTTCCATCGCCAACGATGTCGCCAAGTATTTCGCCATTATCCCAGCGATGTTTCTGCTGACGTTCCCGCAACTGCAAGCCTTAAATATTATGGGCTTGAAGTCGCCCGAATCGGCGATTCTGTCGGCGGTGATTTTTAACGCGCTCGTCATTATTTGTTTGATTCCGCTCGCCCTGCGCGGCGTGAAATATCGTCCGCTGTCGGCGGCAACCTTGCTGCAAAGAAACCTTTTGATTTACGGTTTGGGCGGATTGATCGTGCCGTTCATTGGCATCAAATTAATTGACTTGATTATCACGACTCTTGGATTGGCTTAAAAGCGGTTCGAGGTTTCTGGTTTCTGGTTGCGTGTTCAACTTTGAACCTTGAACCTGAAACCTTGAACCTGAAACCTTGAACCTTGAACATTATTTTTATGAAAAACTTTATTACCGCAATTTTGATGACTCTGGTGACGACGATTTTGCTCGGTTTGATTTACCCGCTGGTCGTCACGGGTTTGGCGCAGGTGATTTTTCCGCATCAGGCGAACGGCTCTTTGATAAAAAATCAAGCCGGCGAAGTCGTCGGTTCGGAACTGATCGGACAGCCTTTTGCCGCGCCCGGATATTTCGTTTCGCGCCCGTCGGCGGCTGGAAACGGTTACGATGCCGGAGCGTCGAGCGGTTCAAATTTGGGTCCGACTTCGCAGAAATTGCTTGATCGCGTGAAAACCGATGTCGAAAAATACACGGCGGAAAATCCCGGCAAACCGATTCCGATTGATTTGGTGACGACGAGCGCGTCGGGACTCGACCCGCACATTTCGCCCGCCAACGCCGAATTTCAAGTTCCGCGTGTCGCCAAAGAACGCGGAATCAGCGAAACGGAAGTTCGGCAAATCGTCGCCAAATATACCGAAGGCAGACAGTTCGGCTTTTTGGGCGAACCGCGTGTCAATGTTCTGCTGATGAATTTAGAACTCGACCAAGTGAAACCTTTGGCGAAATAAAAGATTAGCGGCGCGATAAACATTCGAGGTGGTAAATTAATGTTTGTAGATACTTTTGTAACCGATATGCCGAACACTCCAAACGGAAAAAGACCTTCGCCCGAAGCACTTTTAGCGATGCTGAAAGAGAATGAGCGGGCGAATCTGCGTCTTTATATCGGCGCGGCGGCGGGTGTCGGGAAAACTTATCAAATGCTGGAAGATGCTCACGCGCTGAAAAAACAGGGCGTTGATGTCGTCATCGGCGTTGCCGTAACACACGGGCGAGCCGACACCGCCGCGCTGATCGGCGATTTGGAAATCGTGCCGGAAAAAAAGTTTGAATACAAAGGCGCGATTTTTGAAGAGTTGGATTTGGAGGCGATTATCACGCGCCGTCCGGCGGTGGCACTGGTTGACGAACTCGCGCACACGAATGTGCCGGGAGCGAAAAATAAAAAACGCTACGAAGATATTCTCGAACTGCTCGATAACGGCATCAGCGTCATTACGGCGATGAACATTCAGCACATTGAATCGTTGAACGATGTTATCTGTCGCCAAACCAATGTCACGGTGCGCGAAACCGTCCCGGATTGGTTCGTCGGACGCGCCGACGAAGTGATTGACGTGGACGTTTCGGTGGACACTCTGCGGACAAGATTAAGACAGGGAAAAATCTACGGTGTCGAGAAAATAGAGCAGTCGCTTAATAACTTTTTCCGCAAGGGAAATCTGGCTATTTTAAGAGAACTGGCTTTGCGGCAAGTCGCCCAGCATCAATCGGTGCAGGATCACGAATACCGCGAGCGTGAAGGTTTGGAGCAAGCCATCATTCCCGAAAAAGTGATGGTTTGTATGGCTTCGCGCGGCAGTGCGAAAAAACTTCTTCGCACTGCCGCCAGAATCGTCGGGCGGCACGCTTATAAAGATTGGTTCGCCGTCTATGTCGAAACGCCCGAAGAAGACCCGGGACATATTTCGCCGCAAGCCTACGCGACTTTGCAGGAAAACATCACTTTTGCGGAAGGTCAGGGCGCGAAAATTATCAGGCTGCAATCGAAAGATGTTGCCGACGCGCTTTTGGCGTTCGCCCGCGAAAACGAAATCACGCACGTTATTTTCGGTCAATCGGCGCGTTCGCGCTGGCAGATTTTCTGGAAAGGCTCGATTATCAATCGTTTTTTAAGCGAAGTTGACGACGCGGCGGTTCACGTTATTCCCATCGAAAAGGACAAATAAATTGTTGAAAGACCAAGAAATTGACAGGGATAACAGGATTTACAGGGATCAGATAAAGACAAAATTTTAATCATCCTGGTAGCCCTGATAATTTCTTGGTCTTTAATTAAATTGAAGCTCGCATTAACTGAAGCCATCGGCAGTTGACAAAAGAATTTCGCTCAACATTAGAGCGGTTAACGATTGGATTTACGGTAGGAATGTAGAACAGGCTGTGAGCCTGTTCCGCCGCCGCGCTGCGCTGGGGGGCGAGGCAGACTAACAGTCTCTCCTACATTCAGTCAGTAACCGCTCTAGTTAGAATTTTTACGGCAAACTTCAAATCACGGATTAAAGCGATAACCGACCCACGGATCGGTCAGAATGTAGCGCGGATTCGCCGGATCGGATTCGATTTTTTTTCGCAGTTGCCCGATAAAAACGCGCAGATATTCGTTTTGTTCGGTGGAGTTTCCGCCCCACACCGCTTCGAGCAACGTCCGGTGCGTGATGACTTTGCCGTGATTTTTGATGAAATAGGCGAGCAATTCAAATTCTTTCGGCGTGAGATGGACTTCCGCGCCGCGCACGGTAATCTGCCGACCTGCCAGATCAATCGAGAAGTCGCCGATGTCAATTTTTGTTTCCAGAGCCGCGCCGCTTGCCGGTGCGCGGCGCAGCGCGGCTCGAATCCGCGCCAGCAGTTCGTCAATGCTGAACGGTTTCGTGATGTAGTCGTCCGCGCCAATATCGAGAGCTTCGATTTTAGTTTTCTCTTCACCTTTGACCGACAGCACGATAATCGGAACTTCGGAAATTCGGCGAATCGCCCGGCATAATTCCAAGCCGTTCATCAAAGGCATCGAAAGATCGGTGATAATCAAATCCGGCGACCAGTCACGAAACAAATCTACCGCCGATTCACCGTCGGCGGCGGTGCGGACATCGAATTGATTAACCGTCAAACTCTTTCGCAAAGCCCGTAGAATCTGCGGCTCGTCGTCAACCACTAAAATGCGTTTCGCGTTTTCCATACTCTTCTGATTTTCCGACACTTGACGAATTGATTCGACAAATAATACCGATTCAAGTTGATTGGCGTGTATTGTCGGAACCGCCTGCGGTAACGGGCGAGTTTGGCGTGTATTGTCAGAACCGCCTGCGGTAGCGGGCGGGTGATCTGAAGGCAAAAGGCGAAAATAAATTTACTTTTACCTTTTGCCTTGGCGAAGCGAAACCCGCCCGC
>JAYVKL010000272.1:0-8664 GCA_043768465.1 Pyrinomonadaceae bacterium | reverse complement strand
TTTCACCGCCAAGGACGCTGTGGACGCAAAGGAATAAAAGAAATATCTACTCGAACAAAAACTGCCTGAAACTTAATTCATTCTTTCGCTCAGAAATTTTGAAAAATCCTTAAAATCTTTTGCGTCCACAGCGTCCTTGGCGGTGAAAATTTCTTTCCGGCGTAAAGTGAGTTATTCATTATCCGTTTTCCATCATCAACTAATCTCACTGCGCTCATTTGGTTTTCCAAATCTGCATCTGTTTGATTTCGGCTTCCTGCGAGGTGATGATTTGACGGGCGAGCGTTTTGATTTCGGCGTGTTCGGCTTTCGTCAACGCGGCTTGCGCCATCACCGTCGCGCCTTCGTGGTGCGGTGTCATTTGATTGACGAATTCGAGATCGAATTCTTTGCCGTTCGCCGCGCTCATTCTGCCCGCATCCATTCCCTTCATCGAGTCGTGCATTCCCGCCATTTCCATATTGAGCGCGGACGGTTTGCCGGCAAACCACTGCTCGCGCCACTTTTTCAGCGTGGTAATTTCGCGTGTCCGGTCGGCGATGATTTTAACGGCAAAAGTTTTTAATTCGGCGTCGGTTGATTTGCCGGTCGCGGTTTTCGCCATTTCAATCGCGCCTTCGTGATGGGCGATCATCGTGTCCAGAAACTGCAAATCAAACGGCTGATTCGCCGCCTCCGGCGCGGATTTCATTTCCGCATGACCGGTTTCCGAACGGTTCATCCCGGAACGATTCATCTCCGAGTAATTCGCGTTTTCGTGACCGGCACTGCCTTCACTCGTCCCGTTATAAGTGGTCGAACCCTTGCTGGTCAAAACATTGGAAACGGGTTTTTCGCCTTCGTGTTTGTGCCACGTCGAATTGATGACCGTCGGACCCGAACTACAACCGGCAATCATTGACGCGCTCAAAACGGCGGTTAAATAAAAAGATTTTCTATGCATAATTTCTCCGACTATTTTTTAACTGATTACAGAACTTGTCTCTGATTTTCCCTTTTTCAAGATTATATGTAAAACAGCCTTTCAGTAGAAAATGGAAAGTGGAAAATAACCTGTAGTTATTTTCCACTTTCCATTTTCTACTGTTCCCGTTTCCCTATTCGTCTTCGTCGTGCGCCCGAACTCTGCCGGCGGCGACGGCTTCGTCAATCACTTTCTGCGACAGATTTCCGGGCAGCGGATCGTAGTGCGAAAACTGCATATGATACGAGCCGCGGGCCTGCGTGACGGAATTCAATTTCGATTGATAATCAAGCATTTCCGAGAGCGGAACCTGCGCCTTGATAATCTGCTGTCTGCCACGCATATCCATTCCCGACACGCGCCCGCGCCGCGAATTCAAATCGCCCATAATGTCGCCGGACACTTCCGTCGGGCAGAAAACTTCGACTTCCATAATTGGTTCGAGCAATGTCGGCTTGGCTTTTTCCATCGCGTTGCGAAACGCTTTTCTGCCCGCCGCGCGGAACGAATGTTCGTCCGAATCAACCGCGTGAAAACTGCCGTCAATCAGCGTCACTTTGAAATCCGTCAGCGGATAACCGGCAATTGCGCCGCCCGCCGCCGCTTCGGTAATTCCCCGTTCAATGGCGGGACGAAAATTCTGCGGAACCGAACCGCCGAAGATTTTATCAACCCATTCAAAGCCTCTGCCGCGTGTCAGCGGTTCAAAAATACATTTGCAATCGCCGAACTGCCCGCGCCCGCCCGATTGTTTTTTGTGTCTGCCCTGCACCTCGACCACCTGCGAAATCGTTTCCTTATACGGAACTTTCGGCGGATGCAAAGCCACTTCGACGTGATAGCGATTGGCTAATTTAGCGACGACCGTTTCGATGTGAAGCTGCCCCGAACCCGACAGGATAAATTCTTTGGTCTGCGCGTCGCGGCTGAAATGCAGGCTGGGATCTTCTTCGAGAATTTTGTGCAGGGCGGTCGAAATTTTATCTTCGTCGGCACGGCTTTTCGGTTCGATGGCAAATGAAATCGCCGCCTCCGGGTATTCGACCGCCGGATAGACAATCGGCTGGGCTTTATCGCAGAGCGTGTCGCCGGTTTGCGTGTCTTTTAATTTGACGACGGCGATGATGTCGCCGGTGTTGGCTTCGCCGACTTTTTCGAGATTTTTGCCTTGCAGAACGTGCAGCGCACCGAGCCGTTCGACGAATTCGCGGCTCGAATTGAGAACGGCGGCATCGGATGAAATTTTGCCCGAAACGATTTTCATCACGTTGATGCGCCCGGCGAACGGATCGGCAATCGTGCGGAAAACATACGCCGAAAAAGGTTCGTCGTTGCTGTATTTGCGCGTCGGTCGGTCGAATAAACTACCGACGACGGCGTTGCCGAATTCGACTGTGTGCGCCGCCGGATTCGGCGCAAATTCGACGATGTGATCGAGCAGAATCGAAAGTCCGGCGAGCGTTTCCGAGGAAACGGCGTAAACCGGACAGAGTTTGCTGCTGGCAATCGCTTTCGCCAGATTCGGATAAATATCCGCTTCGTCCAGAGTCCCGTTTTCAAAATACTTTTCCATCAACGCGTCGTCGGATTCGGCGACGATCTCAATCAATCTCTCGCGGGTCGAATCGAAAACTTCGCGCCCTTCGGTCGGCATCGGAATTTCTTTTGCCTTGCCGTCTCTGTCGAATTCGTAAGCCTTTTGATGAACGACATCAACCACGCCTTTGAAATTCGCTTCGCTGCCAATCGGCAAGGTGAACGGCACGATTGAGCGGGCGAAACTGCTCGCCGCCGTGTCGAGCGCGTGTCCGAAATCGGCGCGTTCCTTGTCCAATTTATTGATAACCATCAAGCGCGGCAGCAAAAATTCGTTGGCGTATTGCCACGTTTTTTCCGTCTGCACTTCGATTCCGTTCACGCCGTCAACTACAACAATGGCACAATCGGCGACGCGCAACGCCGGACGCGCGTGCGAGACGAACGCGGCGTAACCGGGCGTGTCAATCAGATTGATTTTCGTGTCTTTATATTCGAGATTGGCGAAATTGTTGTTCAGGGAAACTTTTCTTTCAATCGAATCTTCGTCGTGGTCGGTCGCGGTCGTGCCGTCCGCGACTTTTCCCCAGCGCGCCGTCGCGCCCGCGATGTGCAGCAGGGACGCGACGAGTTGGGTTTTACCCGCGTCGCCATGTCCGATGACCGCCAGATTGCGGATGTTTTCTGTGTTGAATGCTTTCATCTTCGGCAAAATCTCCTTTTCAAATTATATTCCAGATTCCGAATTTCAAATTCCAGATTAAAATTTGGATTTTGGAATCTGGAATCTGGAATGCCGGTGCTGGTTAGAGTTAAACTTATATTACAAACTAAGAGATAGCAAGAGTTATCGAGCTTTCTCGAAATCACGGCAGAATAATCATTTACAAAAAAAGCATTGCGGTTTATGATGTGTCGTTACTTTACTTTCAGCATAGAGATTAGTCGGATTGATATTCAAAATATCTACGACCGGTAACCGTCTTTTCAGAATGTCTTTCGGAGGAGTTTAACTATGAAAAAGTCTCAAATTTTTGTTAAACGAACGATCATTTTTTCGTTCTCGTTGCTGCTTTTATCAAGCTCGATTTGGCGGGTAATGGCGGCGGGCGAAGTTGACCAAACATTGACCACCGCCGTTCAGGAAACGACCGCCGGTGCGGTGCGGGCAGTCGCCGTCCAACCGGACGGCAAATTGATCGTCGGCGGCAATTTTACCGTCGCCGGAAATGCCGGACGCAGCGGAGTCGCTCGTTTTAATGCCGACGGAACGGTTGACACGACGTTCAACCCGCCGGATTTCTACAAGACGTTTCAGTTTCTTCCCAACTTAAGAGAATCGGTCATTTATGCCGTGGCGGTGCAGACGGACGGCAAAGTTTTGGTCGGCGGCGATTTTGATAGGGTCGGTTTGACGACGGCTAAAAGAGGTATCGTCCGTCTTAACGCGGACGGTTCATTCGACACGGCTTTTAACGTCACATCTTTTGAAGGTATTAATTTTTTGGTTTATGAAATAAAAATTCAAAGCGATAATCGAATAATTCTCGGTGGTGAGTTTATTTTGCGACAGGCTGGTGTTGCCGATCAGAGCTATTTGGCGCGCGTCAATCCTGACGGGTCGCGTGACAATTCATTTCAGCCTTCCGCTCCCGTTTCACCCGTCCGCACGCTGGCGATTCAGCCGGACGGAAAAATAATTTATCCGGTTTTTCTCAGCGGACAGTTTTATATCAGGCGAATAAATGCCGATGGAACTGCGGACGGCTCTTTCGCTCCGGCTGCCGTCGGCGGAGTCAATAAAATTGTTCTTCAGCCGGACGGAAAAATCATCATCGCCGGTAATTTTACAACCGTCAACAGTTTTCTTCAAAACAATATCTCCCGATTAAACGCCGACGGCAGTCTCGACGCGACCTTTAATACTAACGGAAGCGGCGCATCGCAAGTAATCTATGGAGCCGCCGTCCTGCCTGACGGAAAAATCGTCATCGGCGGACTATTCGAAACCTACAACGGCGTTTCGCGTTTCAAAAACGCCCGGCTCAATAGCGACGGAACTTTAGATACGATTTCTAATTATAATCCCGGCAACACTGCGGTTGTTAACGTCGTTACCGCCCTGTCCGACGGCAGAGTAATTTTAGGCGGCAGTGATCCCAGCGGCACTTGGAATAAATTGGCGCGAATCAATGTTAACGGCACACTCGATACGACATTTGCCGGCGCGGTTTATCAAAGAGGAATCGTTAATCGCGTCGTCGTCCAGCCGGACGGGAAAATTTTGGCGGCAGGTCTGTTTAAAAAGATTAACGGTGTTCTCCGTCAGAATCTGGCGCGTTTAAATATTGACGGCTCACTCGATACGGGTTTCGTCACGGTTGCCGTGTATTCCAATGCAACGGCGGTGGCGGTTCAGCCGGACGGTAAAATACTGGTCGGCGGTTTTGTCGTTGATAATGTCGGTCAGTCATTGCCGCGTCTGTCGCGGCTCAACTCCGACGGTTCGATTGATGCCGGTTTTGTATTTAACAACACTGCCGGTAATATCGGGTGGATCGAAGAGATCACGCCTCTTTCGGACGGCAAAATAATCGTCGGCGGAAATCTTGCCAACGGCAATTCCGCATTTTGCGTTTTTCGCTTAAATTCAAACGGTTCGGTTGACGGTTCATTTAACGCCCCGACCGGGACACCTTACAGTTTTTATCTGCCGAATGTCCGAACGCTAAAAATACAGCCGGACGGTAAAATCGTCATCGGCGGGCAATTTGCTCAGATTAACGGGATCAATCGCGGTAAAGTAGCCAGATTAAACAGCGACGGCACTTTGGACACGACGTTTAATCCGCCTTTCGGAGCCAATGCCGATGTCTACGATTTAGCCGTTCAATCGAACGGCAGCGTGGTCATCGGCGGTGAATTTACCGGCGTGAACGGTGTCAATAATAAATTCCGTTTAGCTCGATTATTTTCAGACGGAACTTTAGACACCGGTTTCAATCCGTCATTCAACGCACCGGTTTATGCCGTCGAAAGACAAGCGGACGATAAACTGTTGATCGGCGGCGCATTCACCCCGTTCAGCGGCGGAATCGAACGCTTCAATTTGGCGCGTCTGAACGCCAACGGAACACTCGATACTTCTTTCGCCGGAATGGGAGCGAACGATACCGTGCGAAATATCTTCGTTCAAACCGACAATAAAATCGTTATCGGCGGCGAGTTCAGCAGAATCAACGACTTTACCAGCGTCGGCGTGGCACGGCTTTTAAACGCGGCGACGGCGCGAACACCATTTGATTTCGACGGCGACGGACGTGCCGATGTTTCCGTCTTTCGACCGTCAAACGCCACTTGGTTTACTTCCGTGAATCCGGCAGCCAATTACGGCGCGGTGCAATTCGGACAAAACGGCGATAAAATCGTTCCCGCCGATTACGACGGCGACGGCAAAACCGATGTCGCCGTTTATCGCGGCGGAACGTGGTATCTGCTCCGTTCGCAACTCGGTTTTACCGCCGTGTCGTTCGGTCTGGCTGCCGATATTCCCGTCCCGGCGGATTACGATGGCGACGGGAAAGCCGATGTCGCGGTTTTCCGCCCGTCGTCGGGAACGTGGTATTTGCAGCGCAGCAGTCTCGGTTACACGGCTTTCGAGTTGGGTTTGGGAACGGACAAACCCGTGCCAGCCGATTATGACGGCGACGGACGCGCTGAAGCCGCCGTGTTCCGTCCGTCAAACGGTTTCTGGTATCACTCGACGAATCCGGCGACCAATTACGGCGGCGTGCAATTCGGCGCAAACGGCGATATTCCGATGCCCGCCGATTACGACGGTGACGGCAAAGCGGACCGCGCCGTTTTTCGCCCGTCGAACGGAACGTGGTATCTGCTGCAAAGCACGGCGGGTTTTGCGGGCATTCAATTCGGGATCAGTTCGGATTTACCGGCGGCGGCGGATTACGACGGCGACGGGAAAGCCGATGTCGCCGTTTTCCGAAACGGGATTTGGTATCTGAACCGCACGACCGGCGGTTTCACGAGCGTCGCGTTCGGTCTTAACGGCGACCTGCCGATTCCGAATGCTTTCGTCAGATAAAAACTCGTTATTCGATAATTTGACAGCGGCTTGTAAACTTCAAAAGCAAGCCGCATTTTTGTTTGAAAGGCAAATAAATCTCCCGCCCGCGTCTCCACTCGAAGTTAAATTCAAAGATTCGCATTTCAAACAAAGCGGTGTAAGATGATATGAATTTTCCAAAAGACCAATATGAAACAACATCGAAGGATTAAAAGTTTTTTAATTGTATTTCTGATTTGCGCGTTTTTTTTGAACAGCCTGCCGAACGCGGCGCAGGATTTGCCGCCGACCGAGGATTTATCTTTGGGCGCGGGCGTGTTCGTCTTTCGCAGCGGTTCCGGTAAAGCCGCGCAAAAGAAATTCGTGGCGCGCAACGCCGCTAAAAGCAAACGCACCAAAACCGAGCGCGCGGCGACGACGCAGAAAATCCGCCGACAATATGAAACGGTGGCGCGGGCTAAAAAAATTCCGAGCCGGATCAAAGCGGTCGCTCCCAAAAATATCCCGACCGCGCAGACGGCGAAGAAAAATCCGAAGGAAACTTCAATTATTTTGACCGGCGCGGGACATTACGCTTTCGCCGAGAAAAAATACGAGGCGGCGACGGCTTATTACCTGGAAGCGATTGATCTCGACCCGCAGAATCAGGACGCGAAACTCGGCATCAGCGAATCGCTGACGGCGCAGGGCGACGAGTATATGGAACGCGAAGAAGCCCGCAACGCGCGAAATTTCTACGACGATGCCCTCCGCTACAACGCTAAAAATTCGTCGGCTTTCATCGGTTTAGGCGAAGTCTTCGAGTTTCTCGACGACGGCGATAAAGCTGTTTTTAATTACGAAGCCGCGCTGAAACTCGACCGGGAATTGACGGAAATTTTCGCGCCGCTCGGCATTCTTTATTTTCATCAAAACGCTTTAATCAAAGCCGACGAATTTTTAACCAAAGCCTACGCCGACGACCAGACCGACGCGGCAGCCGATTATTATTTCGGCGTTCTCCGCTACAAACAAAATAAATACGACGAAGCGCGGACGGCTTTGCAGCAGAGCATCAAGGCGG
This sequence comes from Pyrinomonadaceae bacterium, assembly GCA_043768465.1. GTDB lineage: Bacteria > Acidobacteriota > Blastocatellia > Pyrinomonadales > Pyrinomonadaceae. The sequence goes on along the minus strand of JAYVKL010000272.1, from coordinate 1,017 downwards.
ACAACGCTCAGGCGGCGGCGCATTATTATCTCGGCGCGACCTTCGACGCGCAGAACCAGGACGCGGCGGCGATTGTCGAATACAAGGAAGCGGCGCGGCTCAAACCGAATTACGCCGAGGCGTATTTCGGTTTGGGCGCGATTTATTACGGGCAGAAAAACTACGACGAATCGCTGACCAATTATCAAAAAGTCGTCAAACTGCAAAACACGAACGGCGAAGCCCACGCCAATCTCGGCGATGTTTACCGCGAATTGAAAAAATACGGCGAAGCCGAAGGCGAATACCGTTTGGCGACGGCGTTTATCAATACCGATGCCGAACTTTACAGCAAATACGGCTACGTTCTCGGCAAACAGTTCAAATGGAATAACGCGATTGCCGAATTGAATAATGCGATCAAGCTGAGTTCCGACGCGCTCGATTATACGAATCTCGGCTGGGCTTACTACAACGCGGCGCGAACCGATTTGCGGGCAAAACTCGATGCCGACGGTATCGCCAAACTTCAACTGGCGAAAACCGCGCTGCAAAAATCCATCGCCCTGAACGACAAATTTGCGCCCGCTTATTTGAATTTAGGTTTGACGCTGAACGATTTGAAGGAATATCAGGAGGCGAGCGTCGTTCTGAAACGCGCCACCGAATTGCGAAAGAACTGGATTTTCGCCATCAACGAACTCGGCATCGCTTACCGGCAGTTAAAGGATTACGGCAACGCGGTCGAACAGTTCAAGCAGACGGTCGCGCTGGACGATAAATTTGCCATCGGTTTATACAACCTGGGCGAAGCCGAATTTCGGCGCGGCAACGTCAAGGAAGCAAAAAAAGCGCAGGAGAAACTTCAGCCGTTAAATCGTAATCTGGCGAACACGCTGGAAATTATGATTTTGGGCGCGAAGCTGAAATAGAAATCGCCCGCGCCGTGGTTTGAAACTTTGCGTTTCGGCAAAACTGTTCGGGAACTCTTGAAACGGCGGCAACAACAAAAAGGACGCGCATCACGTTCGGCGAACG
>JAYVKL010000271.1:0-3095 GCA_043768465.1 Pyrinomonadaceae bacterium | reverse complement strand
GTATCTCTGATAGCCTGAGCAAGTTTGAGAAAGTCTGATTCGGGTAAATTTTTGAGCAATACCTTGCGTTCGGATTCTTTTCGGGCTTTAATTATTTTTTTTGTCAAGTCTCGAAAAATCATAATAGTCAAACATAAAAGATAAAGGCGAGCATTGCCCGCCTTCTTTTGGTTCATTTTGAGCAGTCAAACTTAATTGACCAAGAACGTCCAAATGCTGCTAACGCAGTTGCAATAACGATTATAGTAAGCATAGTTTTCCTCCTTTTCTGGTGTGTATTCGGCAAAAGTGCCATTCAGATAACAGCTCGATAACTCGCCGCTAACTTGTTAGCGGCGAGTTATCGAACTATTATCTGAAAAATCAAATACGCTCGAAAATATTGAAAACCAATTGAATTTTTCACTGTCAAACATCGGTAAAAATCACTTTCTTACTTCAGGCAGATGAGCAAAAGTTTCGCTTCATTCAGAGTCCAAACTTCAGTTTGCAAAACCGCTGCGCTTCGCTGGCGGTTTCACGCTCAAGCGTGAACTCTGAACAAAGAGCAAAAAGTCGCCAAACTTTTATTCAACTGTTGAGGTCTATATTTTCGATGACGATTTCCTTTTCACCGCTTTGAAAACTCAGGTTATATTTGCCGCCCGGAACATCGGCAAACTTAAATTCGCTAGTTTCGTCGGCGATTGTTTCAAATTCGCCGATGCGAACGACGGCGTTGGCAAAACCTGCGCCGAGAATTTGTCCGTGCAGATTAAAACCCTTTCCCGCCGGAGAAATGCGGATGTCGAGAGCGTTTTCACCGGCTTGAAAAAGCATCTGACGCGCCTTTGAAGCCGAGGCGGAACGCTCGCCGAACGCCGCTTTGTTCGGCGACAAATCCATTTGTAAAACCGCCAAAATCCTTTGCATGACGGACTTTTTCGGCGCGGCGGCGCGGGCGGCAAACAAATTCTGCGCCCAGCGAATCGCGTCCGGCGGCGCGTCCGCCGCATCGTCGGTCTGCATTAAATTGATTATTCGATTGATTTGTCGTTCGCTCATCGGATTCATTGTTTTTCTCGCCCTCAAACTGACAGTGCGGATTATCGAACAGAAAAGACAAGTTTGGAGTAATTGATAACGAATAATTGATAATTGATAATCAAGAAGTTCTTAAAATTAACCATTATCAATTATTAATTATCAATTATTCAAAATTTTCGCCAATTTCTTCAGACAGCGAGCGCGAAGCGGGCTGACGCTCGTTTCGCCGACACCGATTTGGCGGGCGACTTCGGCGTAACTTGCCGCTGTGTCGTTCAGGTAAATCATCGAAAGAATCGCGCGGCATTTTTCTTCTAACTCGTTTAACGCCGCTCTGATTTGGTGCTGCTGTTCGAGTTCGATCAGTCGTTCGTCGGCGAGCGGCGCGGCATCGGGCAGATTCGCCATCTCCGCCTCCATTTCTTCGTCGGAGGCGGGCGAATAAAGATTTTTCGTGCCGCGCACCGCGCCCCAAGTTTTGAATTTTGCGGTCGTCACCAGCCACGAACGGATTTTTTCCGGCTGATCGATTTCGTCCAGTTTTTCAAACAGCGTCAAAAAAACTTCCTGAAAAACATCGGCAGATTGCTCTTCGGAAAGACCGGCGCGGCGCGGAATCGTGATTATCAACCGCTGAAACCGTCCGACGAGTTCGTTCCACGCCGCATCATTGCCGCGCCGACACGCCGCCACGAGTTCGGCATCGGTTTTCGCCAGCCCGCTCGCCGAGAATTCATTGGTAGTTTGTTCCGCCGTCCCTTCGCTCACAGATTTCAATGGTCAATCCCGAATTTTATATCGCAAACTCCGCCACCACCGGCGTGTGATCTGACGGGCGTTCCCAACCGCGCGGCGTTCGATCAATCCAACAGCCGACGCATTTTTCCGCCAGAGTTTTCGATGTCCAGATATGGTCAATCCGCAAACCCTGATTTTTCGGAAACGCGCCTTCGCGGTAATTCCACCACGAAAATTCGACGGCATCGCCGTTAATTTTTCGGAAAACGTCTTCCATTCCCCATTGTTTGACGTGGTGAATGGCGGCGCGTTCGGGTTTGGAAAAGTGCATTTTGCCTTCCCAGAATTTGACGTTCCAGACATCGCGCTCGTCGGGCGCGACGTTGAAATCGCCGCACAAAAGCACGTCGCCCGATTTATCAAAAGTTTCGTCGAACATTCGCCGCAGACGCTGGAGCCAATCTAATTTGAACGTAAATTTATCCGTCCAAAGTTCCGTGCCGTTCGGAATATAAGTATTGACGATGCGAACGCCTTTGGTCGTGGCGGCAATCAGACGTTTCGGCGCGTCTTCGGTGTCGTCGGCGAAATTTTTCTGCACGTTTTCAATCGGATGTTTCGATAAAATCGCCACGCCGTTATACGATTTCTCTCCCATAAACACGGCGTTGTAACCGAAATTGTTGATCGCTTCAAGGGGAAATTTTTCGTCAACGGTTTTGGTTTCCTGAAGGCATAAAACGTCGGTTTGCGTTTCGGTTAGCCAGGCGAAAATTTGTTCGAGCCGAATGGCGATTGAATTGACGTTCCAGGTTGCGATTTTCATTGGTTTAATTTTGCCACAGAGTTCACCGAGAACGTCGAGATTTTTTTGCCGCCAATTGAGCGAGTGTCATTCTTCAAAGGTTTTTATCCTTATAAATCCTGCCTATCCTGTTTCGATTTATTTAGTTTAGCCGTCGAATTTCTTTCCCAAAAAACGCCGTCGGCAAAGCCCTGAATCGTCTTGTCCGTTTCCGCCAGAGCCAAACGCTTTTCCGCCAGCAGACAATAATTTTCATCGCGTTCGATGCTGACAAAGCGGCGATTTAACTTTTTAGCGACGACGGCGGTCGTTCCGCTTCCAGAAAACGGATCGAGAATCAAATCAGTTTCGACGGTCGAAGCCAGAATAATTTTCGCCAGCAGTTTTTCCGGCTTTTGCGTCGGATGAATCGTGTTTTCGGGCATTGACCAGAACGGCACGGTCAAATCCGTCCACAAATTCGACGGCGAAGTTAAGCGAAAATTTCCGCCGCTCGATTTTTCCCAATCCTTCGGCTTGCCGTTTT
>JAYVKL010000270.1:0-12777 GCA_043768465.1 Pyrinomonadaceae bacterium | reverse complement strand
CTGTTTGCCTCTGCGTGAAATGATTTCTCACGCAGAGGCAAACAGGACGCAGAGAAAACCCAGGTTATTTCAACATTTATTTCAACTACTGATTCGCATATTATTACCGTTTATTATTTGACGAAACGGCTTTTAAAGTCGTTTGAATTTCGGCGCAGCGTAATCCAGTTTTCAAAAACCTCCGGGTTTTGCAGCCAGATGGTAAACCATTCGGCGATTTCGGTTTTTTCGGCGCGTTTCTCCGGCGCGACTTTCAGGTTTTTAGAAATCATCTGAGCGCGGCTTTTGCCTTTGATGGCGATTTCGCGCATCAGGCGCAAGCCTTCGCGGTCGTTTTCGGCGAGAAATTTTCGGCGCAGATTTTCCAGACGGCGCAGGGAAGCGAGCGTTTCCGTAAAATCGGAAAATTTCAAGATGTGGCGGAACATCGCGTCGTAGGGCGATTCGGTGCGCCTTTGGACATCGAGTTCCATAATTTCGGCGTGGCGTAATTCCGCGCCTTCGTCGGCTAAAAGACGCGCCGTAATCATCGGCGATGCGACGGCACTCGCCCCGAATTTTTCGCCGAGAACCGTTTCAATCGCTTCGATTTCCGGTTTGCCGACTGATTCGCAGTCGAGTTTTTCCCAGACTTCGACGATCAAATCGGTTTTGGTGCGGGCTTGCCACATTGTTTTTAATTATTAAAAGCTCTCTTAAAAATCCGCGAGTCGGCTTAAATTCTACATTCTACATTCTCAATCCTTTATTTTTCCGCGTAAAAATTTAGAGTGAAAAATGTAAAATTTAGAATTTCCGATTTTTGAGACGGCTTCTAATTTCAAATTACGAATTTCAAATAATGAATGTAACGAATTTATCATTTGAAATTCGTAATTTGAAATTCGTAATTATTTATCAATTCCGTCGAAGAATGGTTTTTCGGGTCGCCGACGATGGCGGTTTGTCCGCCGTATTCTTTTACGATGTCGCGTTCGGGAACGGTTTCGACCGTGTAATCCGTGCCTTTGGCGTGAAAATCGGGGCGCACGGCGCGGAGCAATTCGGCAACCGTGGGTTCGGGGAAAATCGTCACGTAATCAACGAAACGCAGGGCGGAAATTACTTCGGCGCGCTCGGCTTCGGAAGTCAGCGGGCGATTTGCGCCTTTCAATTTTCTGACCTGAGCATCGGCATTGACGGCGACGATTAAACAGTCGCCCAACGCTTTTGCGCCCGCCAGATAGCGGATATGTCCGGCGTGAAAAAAGTCGAAACAGCCGTTTGCCAGCACGATTTTTTTACCGTTTTGCCGCTCAATCGCGGCGCGCGCGATCAGGCGCGAACGGTCTAAAACGGGCGCGAAAAATTTTTTCGGATTCATAGATCGATTGGTTTCCGGTGGTCGGCGCGGTTGTTTTTCAGAGATTCGAGCAGTTCATCTAATGTGACCGAAGCCGTGCCTTTTTTCATCACGACGATGCCGCCCGCGTGGTTCGCCGTCTGCGCCGCGTCCGCGAAGCTCAACCCCGAAGCGAGCGCGAGCGCGTAAGCCGCGATCACCGTATCGCCCGCGCCGGTCACGTCAACCGGTTCGGTCGAGCCGACGGCTTTGAGATGTCGCGGCGGGCTATTTTTTTCGATCAAAAGCATTCCCTGATTGCCGCGTGTCACCAGCAAAGATTCGTAACCGAGATTCTTACAAAGTTCGACGCAATCCTGTTCGGTGAAATCTTCGCCGAGAACCTGCGCGACTTCATCCTGATTCGGCGTGGCGGTCGTCGCGCCGTGAAAATCTCGCAAATTAAAGCGCGAATCAACCAGCAGCGGGATTTTCCTGGCGGCAGTGATTTGTCTGGCGGTTTCGGCTAGCTGCGCGTTTGCCACGCCGTAGTTGTAATCGGAAATTATAATCGTGTCCGCTGTTTCGGCGGCGGCTAAAAAATTTTCGTTCAGACGAGTTCGTAAATCAGCGGCAATCGCCGCCGTATTTTCGTAATCAATCCGAATCACCTGCTGGCGCGGCGCGTAGTGCTGACCGGCTAGGACACGCAATTTCGTCGTCGTACGGTGATTCTTACTCCTGATAATCCGGGCGCAATTGACGTTCGACGCGCGTAGTTTTTCCAAAAGCGCGTCGCCGTTCGCGTCTTCGCCGACGATGCCGACTAATTCCGCCGCGCCGCCGAGCGAAGCGACGTTGACCGCCGCGTTTGCCGCGCCGCCCGGCAGCGTTTCGGTTTCGTCGTGCTTGAGTATGAAAACCGGAGCTTCACGCGAAACGCGAACGATAGTCCCGCGCAGAAACTGGTCGGCGACCAAATCGCCGATAATGACGATTTTCTTTTTTGAGAAATTTTCGCGGATCGTGTCGAAAGTATTTATCATCTGAAACAACCGGTGACGACAAAACGGCGAATAAACGAAAAGGCTGAAGACTTGTTCTAAGCCTTCAACCTTTTTGCTTTTGACCGTTCGATAAAAATTAATGCGTGTCGAAACTGGCAATCGGGAAATCGTTCGTCGTTCCCCATTGAGTTGCCGAAACGCCGCCGTCGCTGCTTCTCAGGACGTAAAAAATTCCGGTTGAATCGCGCCAGACGGCGATGTCGGTTTTGCCGTCGCCGTCGTAATCGGCTTGCGTGTTCAAATCCGCGCCGGTCAAGCCGAATGCTACCGCCGTTAATCCAAGATCGGTGCTTCGGCGAATATACCAAACCAGCGGCGAATTGGGGGTCGAACCTTCACGAACGACCGCGATGTCAGTTTTGCCGTCGCCGTCGTAGTCGCCCGGCACGACTAAATCATTGCTGTTGCCCCAAGGAACAGTCAAAACACTGTTGTTGGAAGATTGAAGAACATAAAAAATTCCCTGCGTGGTTCCGGGACGCTGCACCGCCAAGTCGAATTTGCCGTCGCCGTCGTAATCGCCCGGCGCGGTATAGTCGGTGTCCAAACCGAATTGCACGGCGGACAAAGTTCCGGTAGTGCTTTTCAAAACATACCAGATCATCGCGCCGCCCGTGCGGCGAACAACTGCCTGGTCGGTTTTGCCGTCGCCGTCAAAATCTCTGGCAATCGGTTCGTCGCCGCTGGCACCGAACGCCACCGCGTTGAAAGTATTATTTGAACTGTTGATGCGATACCAAACTCCGTCCGTATCGCGCCAGACGGCGATGTCGGATTTGCCGTCGCCGTCGTAATCGCCCGGCGTTTGATAATCGGTGGTGGAGTTGCCGAAAGGCTGCGTGATAAAGCCGCCGGCACTTCCTTTGATATACCAGACATTATTGGTCGGGCGAAAAACCGAAAAATCGGCTTTGTTGTCGTTGTCGAAATCGAGGGCTTTTCGCAAACTCAATTGAGCGGAAGCCGAAACGACTAAAAATAAAGCACAGGCAAGAACCACGCTGATTTTACCGATTCTGGTTAAAATACTGTTCATTTGTTTATGTCCTTCTTCTGAAAAAAATTATTACAAAGTGTTGGTCAAAAATCTATGTCAAACCCCGTAGAAAGTCAAATATACTATATCGAAACCGGCAAAGGCAAGAAACTTCCTGTCAAAAAAATCGTTCCGCTGCCGCTGCCGATTTACAAACTCTTAAAAATCCGCTGATTCGATTATCAGTCAACTACCTTCCTCTTTTGAAAATTAGACGTGCCAATCGTCGAAAAAGTTTGACGCATCGAAAATTAACACCGAAATAACCTGAGCCTTGAGTCGAAAAAAAAATTAGATCGAGGAGAGACGCGGATTCAGCGAACTTTCGCCGATTTAATAAAAATATCTATCAAGCCGTCGAAAGTTTTCTAAAGGTAATCCGCAAAAATCCGCTTCATCGGCGAAAATCCGCGTCTCAATTCATTCTTTGATTTCAATTCAAGATGCGCATCGAATTATCACTGCACCGCCATAGTATTCGCCGGAATTCTCATCTGCGAATTGCCCCAGCCGAAAGCCGCGAATCCCGAAGAACTGCGCTGCATATAAAAAACACCCGATTCGTTCGGATTCGCGTTCGGTCGCCAGACGGCGACATCGGTTTTGCCGTCGCCGTCGTAATCGCCCGGTGTCGGCAGATCGCCCGTCGTGCCGAACGCCAGGGCATTGAAATTTCCGTTGGAACTTTGCAGGTAATACCAGGTTCCGTTGGTCGTGCGCCAGACGGCGAGATCGGTTTTGCCGTCGCCGTCGTAATCGGCGGGAACGATTTTGTCGGTCGCCGAAGTTCCGAATGGCGTGACCGCTAAATTATTATCGGAACTTTTCTGCACGATAAAACTGTTGGCGGGCGCACCGCTCGCCGTTCGGTAAACGGCGAGATCGGCTTTGCCGTCGCCGTCGTAATCGCCGCGCAACGGTTTGTCCGCTGCCGTGCCGAACTGAACGCCGCGAAAACCGCTCATCGAGCCGTAAATATACCAGAACAGACTGCCGCCGCTGACGCGCGTGACGGCGAAATCGGCTTTGCCGTCGCCGTCGAAATCCTGCGCGATGTTCGGATTATCGCCCGCCTGTCCGAATTGAAAACTCTGGAGCGTATTCGTCGCGCTTCTCAGAACATAAAAAGTTCCGGTGGAATTGCGCCAGACGGCGACATCGGTTTTGCCGTCGCCGTCGTAATCGTTCGGCACGGCAATGTCATCGTTGAACAATCCGAAACTGATCGGCGCGTAACCCGCCGTGCTGCGCTGATTTTGCCAGACCATCGCGCCGTTGTTGTTTTGAATGGCGGAGAAATCCGTTTTGCCGTCGCCGTCGAAATCCAGAATCGCCCGTCTCGCTAAAAAAGGCGTTCCCTGCGTGACGGTGAAAGTTTGGTTGCCGATAGCGATTATGCCGATCCGCTGCGCGTCGGGTAGGTTGTTGCTCTGAACGGTGAAATTTACCGCTCCGCTGCCGCTGCCCGGATTGCCGTTCGTCACCGTAATCCAACTGACATTGCTCGTCGCGGAAAAATCGCAGTTGGTCGGCGCGGTGATATTAACCGAATAACTGCCGCCGGCATTGCCGGCGGTCAGCGCGATTTGCGAAAGATTGAAATTGCAGATTGTTTGATTGGTCAGAGCGCGGGCGACATTCAATCGTCCGCCGCTTTTGACGATGCCGTTCCACTGCGGAAGCACGTCCACCGTATTCATCAGCGTCGCTTTCAAAGACGCGGGCGAAAGATTCGGATTATACGCCGAAAGCAAAGCCGCCGCGCCCGCGACGTGCGGTGTCGCCATCGAAGTTCCGCTAATCGTATTGGTCGCCGTGTTCGATGAATTCCAGGTGCTTAAAATTCCAACCCCCGGAGCCGCCAAATCAACGCTGTTCAAACCATAACTGGAAAACCCCGCTTTGGCATCGGTTGAGGTCGAAGCCGCCACGCCGATAATGCTCGGCGATGTGTAGCTCACCGGATAAGTCGGAGCAGTGTCATTGTTGATATTGTCATTGCCCGCCGCAAATACATTCAAAATTCCGGCGTTGCCCATCGCGTCGAGACCGTCTTTGGTCGCCTGATCATAGCCGCAAGCCTCGCCGCAGCCGCCGTAGGAATTATTGGTAACGCGAATGTTAACGCCGCGATTTTTCATCATTCGGATGTAATTATAAGCGTTGACCAGCATCGCCGAAGTCGAATCCGCACCGTTCGGGCTGTAGATTTTTATCGGCATTATTTTCACGTTCCAATTGACACCGACGACGTTTAAACCATTGTTGCCGGTTGCGCCGATGGTTCCCGCCGTGTGTGTGCCGTGTCCGCCCGCATCGTCTATCGGGTCGGAATCGTTATAAAAGAAATCCCAGCCGTGAACATCGTCAATAAATCCGTCGCCGTCGTCGTCAATGCCGTTTCCGGCAATCTCGCCCGGATTCGTCCACACATTGGCTATTAAATCCTGATGAGTATATTTCATTCCGGTATCAATATCGGCGACCACGACCGCCGCACTTCCGGTAGTTAAATCCCACGCGGCGGGCGCGGAAATTTTCCCCAAGCCATACATTCCGGCGGCGGTATACTGCGGATCGTTCGGCGTGGCGAGCAAATGATAATAATAATTCGGCTGCGCCATGATGACATCATCGTCAGCCGCGTAACGCGCCGCCGCTGTTTCGACCGTAATATTGTCGGCGATTTTCACGCGCTGCCAGCCCAAATCCGGGAATTCCTCCAGCACGACCGAGTTTAGCTCCCAATTGAGCGTCAAAGCCGCTCTCGAAGCCGTTCCGCTCTTATATTTGACGAGCAGCTCACCATCAGCGTAAACCTTTGAATGCTGCTGTGAGAAAGAGAAATTCGCCAGCAGCGAAACGACGAACATCACACCCGAAACGAACTTAACGGCTTTTATCATCGAATAAACCTCTTAAAAATCGCATTGAAAATTTAATTTGTTATTGATATGCTTTTCGATAATCGGAAACAAACAGATTCAGAGCGGGAGTTGGATCTCTGTCAAATTATCTGGAAATGTTTTGTTGAAAAGTGGGGCGGCTAGTGGGAATTGAACCCACGACATTCGGTACCACAAACCGACGTTCTAACCCCTGAACTATAGCCGCCATAATCGTCAAAGCGCAAATGAATCTTCGCACAAAATCTTGATTATTTCAAATAAAAATGCCCCCGGCACGACTTGAACGTGCGACCCACAGCTTAGCTTACCTCACTTGGTTTCCCAAGCCACATTTTCCGAAGAAAACGGTTGAAAGTCTGGACTATATCTTAGACATTTCAGTCTGAGTGCGTGTAGTCTCTACGCAATAAGATGACCGTGCTGATTTAGCGATTTGTTTTTATTCATCATTTCAGTTCGTGCACCGTAATGAAGTTTTCCTTTTTGTCCGGCAAGATTCGCAAATTCCAAAACGAGTTTGGCTTGTTCCGCTTTACCGACAAAGTAGGGAAGCATCAATTCGATGAGTCGCTGCAAAGATGAATAATTCTGGATTTTAACTCGCATCACTCTGCGTCCTTGTTGATAACTATTTTTTGGGTCTTGATAAATATACTTAATCTCAAGAGCGTCAAATATTTCTCGACAACGATTCAGCAGTAAGCAATTCGAGTTAGTAATCGTTAGGTTTGCCGATATTGAAGGATTTATTGAACCATTACCGCGATGATTGGTAAAAATACAAAAACATCCCTCGCCATCTATTATTCCGGCTAACCAGGCTAATTCAGTGTTTTGCACCGTCATATTACTTTGCTCGGTGTTGTCATAGGAAATTTTCATTTCCCTTAGATATTCACCGATATAGCACTCTCCACTGTGCAAGTTACCTAATTCCCCGCACAGGCTCCTATTTAAAGGCTGTTGCTCTATCCAACTGAGCTACGGGAGCATAAAAAGAACGAATGAAAATCTTAACCATTGGACTTCGTTTAGTCAAATTATAATTATATCGGGGAAATTTCTTTGACGAGCGTAAACATCTGCTCGTAAACTTCCGTCAAATTCAACTCGCTCGTATCAATGACAATCGCGTCTTCGGCGATGGACAGCGGCGAGTCGGCGCGGGAGACATCGCGTTCGTCGCGCACGTTTATCTCCGCCAAAGTTTCCTCGTAAGTCGTCACGCGCCCGCGCATTTTGTCTTCTTCGTAGCGGCGGCGGGCGCGGGCTTCGGGTTTGGCGGTCAGGAAAAACTTGAGGTCGGCGTTCGGAAAAACAATCGTGCCGATGTCGCGTCCGTCGAGAACCGCGCCGCCGGCGGAATTTTCTCCGAGTCTTCGCTGATGTTCGACGAGAATCACGCGAACTTCGGGAACGGTCGAGACAATCGAAGCCATCTGCCCGACTTTGCTGGCGCGAATCTCGTTTGAGACATCGCGCCCGTCGAGCTTTATCTGCAAAGAATCCGGTTCGCCGATCAATTCGATTACCGAATGACGGGCGATTTCGACCACCGATTCCGCGTCGTAAAAATCTTTTCCGCTTTCAAAAACCGCCAACCCGACGGCGCGATACATCGCGCCGGTGTCGAGATAGAGCAATCCCAATTCTTTAGCCAGCATTTTGCCGAGCGTGGATTTGCCCGCGCCCGAAGGTCCGTCAATGGCGATAATCATTTTTAACTTTGTAGAAGCTACGCGGTTGAAAATAAACTTTACAGGATTAACAGGATTTTGATTGATTGATTGTTTTAATATCCTGCCGATCCTGTCCATCCTGTAAAATATGCCTTTATTTGTTCAACCGCGTAGCTTCTCTTTCTATTGTTCGTCGTCGTTTGTCTACAATCGTTGTTTTGCCGCGAGCGACGGAGAAATGACAACCGACAAAACTCGTAAAGTTTCCTCAATATCTTCGCGCGAAATGTCGCAGTGCGTGACCATCCGAATCGCCTTGCCGAACGGCGATGCCAGAATGTTTTGCGCTTTTAATTCGGCGCAGATTTGAGCGGAAGTTACGCCGGTTGCCGAAACGTCGAAAATCACGATATTGGTTTGAACCTTTTCCGCGTCAATCGTCACGCCTTTCAAATTCGCCGCGCCTTCCGCCAACAGCTTCGCGTTTTCGTGGTCAATATAAAGACGCTCCGGCGATTCGGTCAAAGCGATTAAACCCGCCGCCGCCAGGATTCCGGCTTGCCGCATTCCACCGCCGAAGCGTTTGCGCCAAACTCTGGCTTCCGCGATAAAATCCTGCTTGCCCAAAAGCATCGAACCGACCGGCGCGCCCAAACCTTTCGACAAACAAAACTGCACCGAATCGCAATCTTCGGAAAGTTCGGCGACCGTTTCATTCTGCGCGACCGCCGCGTTAAAAATTCGTGCGCCGTCCAGATGAACGGGCAAATTTAATTGATGCGCCTGATCGCAAATCGCCGCGCAATCCGCCGCGCTCATCACGCTGCCGCCGCCGAAATTATGCGTGTTTTCCAGACAAATCAAACCGGTCGGACAAGCGTAATACGGCTGATTGCGGTGAATCGCCGCTTCAATTTCCGCCCAACTCAGCATTCCGTTGTCGCCCGCGGCGCGGACGGCGCGAATCGTCACACCGGCGGCAATCGCGGGCATTCCCAATTCCCAATTCAAAATATGCCCGCGCTCTTCGATGATGATTTCATCGCCCGCTTTCGTGTGCAGTTTGACGGCGATTTGGTTGCCCATCGAACCCGTCGGAACAAACAGCGCGGCTTCTTTCCCGAAAATCTCGGCGGCTTTCTCTTGCAGTAAATTAACCGTCGGGTCTTCGCCGTAAACGTCGTCGCCAACTTCCGCGTTCGCCATAGCTCGCCGCATCTGCACGGTTGGCTTGGTAACTGTATCGCTTCTCAGGTCAATCATTATTTTAATTTTGAAGATTTAGCGAAATGTCTTTTCCAACTTATTCGCGTTCCAATAAAAATCGCAATTGCCGCTAAAACCATCGTTGTGTAGTCAATCAACATATAACCGGACACTAAACTAGTAAAAAATTCAAGATAACTAATCTGATAAATGCAGAAAGCCGCAAAAATCGGAAAAACGACGAAAATAGAAAACCGAAACGCATAGCAAAGCAAAAATCCGATTATTCCAACAATAACAATCGGTAAAAAAATGCCTGCGATGGGTGGCGGAAAAATTCCGAGAAGTATTGTATCCATAAAAACTCCTAAAATTTTATTTTCTACCTAACCTAAACTTTTCGGCAAAATTTTATCAATTTCCTTCCGCAGAATTTTCGCGTTAACTCTGCCGACTTTTTGGAAAACGAGTTTTCCGCGTCCGTCGAAAAGTAAAGTTAAAGGATAAGTATCGGGAAAGCGCGGCGCGATTTGGCGAACGGCTTTGGCGATTGCCCGGCGATTTTCGACGTTTATCAAATACGACGGCATCGTCGAATCGTAATCTTTGAGAAATTCAGGAACGCGGGTGTCAATCACCGCGAAATCGTCAACCGAAACGAGAATAAAATTTAATCCTTTGCCGCGATAATCTGCGTCAATCTGGACGAGTTCCGGGAATTCCGAACGGCACGGACCGCACCACGTCGCCCAAAAATTTATCAGCACGGGGTTTTTATTCGTCGGTTTAGCGAGCGATTTTAATTCAACGGCGGTAATCTTTTTCGTTTCCGTGACCACTTTCAAATCCGGGATTTGCTGCGCGAAAGCGGCAGCGACGAAAGCAAAAACGACGAACGCAATCAAAAACAGCTTGGAAAATCTGCAGATCATTATAGCTTCATTAAAACCTCGATTTTGACGATTGATTTTAGTTTTCGTTTTGAGTCCACGCCTTCAGCGTGTTTCCGCCGCGCCTCGCTGGCGGAACTGCAAACTGAAGTTTGGACTCAAAACGAAGGCAGAAATCCAAAAAAATCGGTGACCAAATATCAGCTTCCCGGTCCGGCGACCGTTTCGATTTCGCCGTGCGTTTTTTTCAGAATAGCAGCGAGCGATTCGGCAACCTCTTCCAAAACCTTTTTCATCTTCTCGTCAATCATTTCCGCGCCGTCGCCGTCGAACATTTTGCCGACATTGGCGACCGCGATTTCCGACGGCAAAACATTGACCAGTAAAATCGAAAGCACGCCGCGCAGATGTCCGAGACAGCGGATGCCGCCGAACGCGCCGGGCGATTCGGTCATAATCGCGGCGATTTTGCCTTTGAAAACTTCGCCCATTTTATATTCGTTCGATTGCCGCGAAGCCCAGTCAATCGCGTTTTTCAGAGCGGCGGGCAGCGAAGCATTATATTCGGGCGAAGCGATTAAAAAGCCGTCGTGTTCGCCCAAAAGTTTTTGCAGTTTCAACGCATTCGGCGAAAAACCGTCTTTTTTATGGTCGTCTTCGTTATAAATCGGCATCGGATAATCGCGCAAATCAATGTAAGTTACGTCCGCGCCCGCGTCGCTCGCGCCTTTCATCGCCGTTCGGACGACTCGTTTGCTGTAAGAATGTTCGCGCAGACTGCCCGCGAACGCTAAAATTTTCGGTCTCTTTGCCATAAAATATGCCTCACCTGATTTTTTATGTCGAACACGAAAAGTTTGCCACGAACCACGATAAAAACAAAATCCTGCTGTTTTACTGAAAAATTGTGCTAAACGGGAAATAAATCTGACAGGATGAACAGGATTGACAGGATAAATCAATTGAGCAAGCATTAGTCTGATTTTTAAGTTTTGTGATGTTCTGAGTTCACGCTCTCGGCGTGTCTTTCCGCCGCGCTTCGCTGGCGGGGCAAAGTGCGTTCCGCGTTTGAACTCAGAACGCACCCGCGCATTTAATTATCAAAACTTCAATTATTTGGCATTAGTTTGCCACGCCCGCGCCGCGCCGCGCGAAATACACTGAAAGGGTGAACTCAAAACTTTTCAAAATGTCGCAAAACTTTTTCCTAACCTGCTCAAATAGTCTGTAAATTAAATTTGAAGGATTTCTAATTCTCTGCGTCCTCTGCGTCTCTCGCGTGAAATTTCTTTTTTGTCAGAAATAATTTCACGCAGAGACGCAGAGGACGCAGAGAGCAAACACCATGCAACTTAATTTACACACATAACTATCAATACTTCGGACAGAATTAGGAATAAATAACTGCGTAATTCCTTAAACTTGCCAAAGTTTCTTCGTATTTTATCAAACTCGGCTCTAAACCTGACTTGCAAATAAATAGTTTGAGCAAA
This sequence comes from Pyrinomonadaceae bacterium, assembly GCA_043768465.1. Taxonomy (GTDB): domain Bacteria; phylum Acidobacteriota; class Blastocatellia; order Pyrinomonadales; family Pyrinomonadaceae. Next base: position 1,176 of record JAYVKL010000270.1, on the reverse strand, counting down.
TGTTCATTGAAAAATTGTTGTTTGATTGACTTCATCGAAAATGGTTTCTTTTCTGTTTCTTTTTTATTTGACTGGCTCATTCCACGAGCGAAATTGACGCTTGTCAACGCCGCGTTCCAATGAAATTCCAAGGCTTGGTTGTCTCGCGCCTGACAATCTGACAATCCGCCTGATTGCTTGGCATCCCGAATCAGAAACTCGATTGAAAAGCGGCTTCGATAAAGTCTAAATATCTCACTTGCTCCGAGTGCCACATCGGTGGCAAACAAATTGACGCTTTTCTTCTTGAATTGAACTACCACGAGTTTGATTTCTCTTTTCAAACTGACTGACCAAACGGTTGCGCCAAAGAGTTTGACCTGTTTGTCGGGAACCTTAAAAACTTCTTCGGTGAATTTGCTCAAATCACTAAAATCAACTTTTTCGGCAAACTTTCTCTTTCTTCCTCGTGCTTTTTGTTCACCTGCATAGAGATGTTTTAGATTCGCATCCTGCCTGAGCCGGGAAATCATTACAAAGCCCGGTTCGACGGTTTTTTCAACAAACTTTTGCTTGCTGTAAAATCCGTCAAAGACTCCGATTCGAGCGTGTTTCAACAGCGTTGCGGCGGGTCTTTCCAATTGTTCGGCGTAAAAATCAGTTCGCGTTTTCTGCTCGACGGCGGTGGCGGTGTGCGCCAACTGCGGTTCGGTTTGGTCAACCGTTAAGACAAACGACACATTTGCTTGGACATCAACCAAAGAAATAATCGAGGCTTCCAAACCTTTTTCGGCACGTCCGGCACAGCCGTTCCAAAACTTATCCAACCCGAAAGTCTCCTTCCCGCTCTTTTTGATAAAACCGGCATCCATCGCAAAGGCTTCGATGCAGGACTTCGATTGATTGATAATTGTTTCATTAAGCTCAATAAAATCAAACTTCTTACGGAAATTACGCCGAAAAGTCTTTTCCTCAAATGCCGAATGTCTTGCCAAAGCAGAAAAGTTAATGCGCGATTGGCAAACAAAAAGAGTGGTGAAAAAAACTCTTAAAAAGTTAAGTTGCGGCTTGTGAATGCCTTTTAAGCCGTCTAAAATTTGATTGATAAACAAAGCAACCTCTGTAAGTTTTTTGATTCGTAACCATTAACTTAAAGAGATGTTTGCTTTGTTTGTCAAAAACTGTCCGAACTATTGA
>JAYVKL010000269.1:0-7059 GCA_043768465.1 Pyrinomonadaceae bacterium | reverse complement strand
CAGGGTAGTTTGTTTGGCGATGAATAAGGCAAGCCAGTGACGGCGCACCTTCTAGGGCGCAAAAACAAAGCCACCGCCTCTGGCGGTGGTATTTTTACTTGTTATGTTGCTTCGTCTCCAGAGAGCCATTTTTTCTTTTGCCTTTTGCTACCCTTGGTATTTCTCCCACCACGCGCTCCAATCTTCATATTTTATTCCGGGATTCACGCCCGTGATTTTTCGCAACGCTTGTAATGCGTGTGCCGCCGTGCAAATCATACTTCCGCTCGGCATCAACGGGTTCTTTTTCAACACGATCAACAATGCAGGAACGGAACTGATGTCGCCAATATGTTGAAGTTCGATTGCGCCGTCGTGTAGATATTCGCCTCTGAGCATTAACTTATGAACTTCGGCGCGACGCTTCAAATCTTTTTCAGTCAAAGGCGACGGTGCTGGTTCAGGCGTTGGCGTAGTTTCAGCAGTGCTTTGAGCAAGCGGCAAGTTTTGTTCAGGACTTGCGGTAACGACATTTTCTTGCCTTGAAGCGCAAGCGAAAGATAAACCACACAAGCCTAAACAAAAAACGGTGATGAGTATTTGTTTCATAATTTCACCAAGAGCAACATTACTTTGTATTAAACCGAATTAAATTCGTTTTATACCGAACTATTCACGCGCTCAATTACCGGTTTGGGTCAAAAAAACATCGGTTTTGACAACGACACTAGAGATGAGAACGTAATTCGGCTGAGTAATTTATGCCGAATCACTCAACGGTTTGTTTTCGAGCAACTGCACGAATTTTTTCGCGGCAATCGAAAGCGTTCGGTCGGTTCGATAAACCACGCCGACCGGTCGCACCCAATCTTTTTCGGCGAGTTCGACGACGCATAATTGATTGTTTCGCTCTTCGTCCATCACCGACGGATGCGGCACGATGGCTAACCCAAAACCGACTTCGACCGAGCGTTTGATCGTTTCGATATTGTCGAATTCCGAGACTTTGCGAATTTCCACGCCGTAGGATTTCAAGATTTTATCGGTCGCCTTGCGCGTCGGAATGTCGCGCTCAAACAAAACGAAATCGCGTCCCTGCAATTCCGTTACTTTGATTTCTTCGCGCTCGGCGAATTCGTGATCGGGCGGGCAAATCAAAACCAGACGGTCGCTCGCCATCGGCACAATCGTTAAGCCGCGCCGCGGTTCGGGAAAGGCGACGACACCGAGTTCGACCGCGCCGCTCAAAACATCGCGGACGACGCGCGTCGTTCTGGAATACTCCAAATCAATTTTCGCGGCGGGGAATTTCGACATAAATTCGCGCACTTTCGGCGGCAATTCGTGCAGCCCGACCGAATAAACCGTCGCCACTTTGACCGTGCCGCTGATTTTCCCGACCAGCCCGCTCATACTTTCGTTCAGAACGTCGTAGCTCGCCAGCACGTTTTTGCATTCGCGGTAAAAAACCTCGCCCGCCGTCGTCAAACGAACTTCGCGCCGCCCGCGCACGCGCTCTAAAAGACGGCGTTTGAATTTTTCTTCCAAAGTGCGAATCTGCTGGCTGACCGCCGACTGCGTGATAAAATTGCGCTCCGCCGCCAGCGAAAAGCTCTGCATATCAACCAAATCTATAAATACCTTCAATGTTTCAATGTGCATAATTACAGTTATCAGTCATCAATCAACAGTAAAGAATGATAACCGTTGACTGATAACTGTAATAATAAGTTCTTCTACACTATTTCTGCAAGGGAATTCATTTTGTCTTATTAAATGATTTCCGAATAATATCCATATAATGAAATTGCAAATTTTAAGATTGCTGAATTGCGGATTTCGACTTAAAATTTCAAATATAATTTGTAAATCCAACAAACAGTTATGGCTATCAAAATCAGCAAAACCTTCCTGATGCGGAAACTGCATCAATTAACGGGCATCGTGCCGCTCGGCTTATTCTTTTTCGGGCATATGTTCACCAACTCGAAAGCGATGAGCGGCGACAAGGTTTTCAACGATGCCGTCGCCGATATTCATCATATTCCCTATCTGCTGTTCGTCGAGATTTTCGGTATTTTTCTGCCGCTGGTTTTTCATTCGGTTTACGGGATTTACATTTCGGCGGAAGCGCGTCCGAACAGCTTGAACTACGGTTACGGGCGCAACTGGTTTTATCTTTTTCAGCGCATCACGGGCGTTTTCCTGTTCTTTTTCATTCTTTTTCACATCTTAAATTTTCGCTTTGGACTCGTTCCCGGCTTGAATATAACGCCGGTCGCGGGCAATGCAAATTTGGCTTTTGAAATCGTTTCGCGGGAATTTCACATCACTGCGATTCTAGTTATTTATTTTCTCGGCATTATGGCGACGGCGTGGCATCTGGCTTACGGATTCTTTTTATTCGCGGTTGACTGGGGAATTTTAATCGGCGAAAAAGCGCAGAAATACGCGCTTTACGCTTCGGTCTTTTTGGCGGTAACGCTCTCGGCAATCGGCATCAACGCGGCGGTCGCCTTCGTTCGCCCGTGCGGATTATTTCCGCAGGCGTTCTGCGGCGAATTGGAGAAAAAGAAAATCGTCGAACCGAATGATTCGGGGAAATTTTAGCTAATATCAGCGGCGAACAGGAGTTCTTATGCAGACAACATTTGCGGAAGTTTTGGAAACCATCGAAGAATTGACGGTTGACGAAAAAGAGACTTTGGTTGATATTTTGCAGCATCATTTGACTGAACATCGCCGGAATCAAATACGGTCTCAAGTAGAGTGCGCGGAGCGGGAGTTTGAACAGGGTTTGTGCAAACCGATGACGGTAGATGAAATTATGCAGGAGATTTCATCGTGAAACTGTTGTTTTCGCCGACGTTCGAGCGAAGAATCAAGCGATTGCTCAAAAAGGATTCGGACTTAAAAGCGAATGTCGGAAAAGCATTGAAACTTTTAGAGATAGATGTTTTTCATCCCATTCTGAAAACGCACAAGCTCAAAGGCAAACTAGAAGGACGTTGGGCTTGCACTATCGCCTTCGATTTGAGAATCGTTTTCAAAATTGTCGAGTTTGAGAGTGCGGAGGCGATTCTTTTGTTAACGGTTGGAACACACGACGAAGTTTATTAGAACTAAATTTATGGCATCAAACACATTAAAAATAGCGATTGTCGGCGGCGGGTTGGCGGGTTTGGCGGCGGCTTTGAAAATTGCCGAAGCGGGACACGACGTTGATATGATTTCGGTTGTGCCGGTCAAACGCTCGCACTCGGTCTGCGCTCAGGGCGGCATTAACGGCGCGGTCAATACGAAAGGCGAGGGCGATTCGACCTTTAAACACTTCGACGATTCGGTTTACGGCGGCGACTTTTTGGCGAATCAACAGCCGGTCAAACAAATGTGCGATATGGCTCCGCAAATCATCTATTTGTTTGACCGAATGGGCGTTCCGTTTTCGCGCACCAAAGAGGGAATGCTCGATTTCCGCAGATTCGGCGGAACGCTTCATCACCGCACGGCGTTTGCCGGAGCTTCGACCGGACAGCAGCTTTTATACGCTCTCGACGAACAGGTTCGCAAATACGAATCGGCGGGCAAAGTTACCAAATACGAAGGCTGGGAAATGCTGTCGCTGGTTTTGGACGACCACCAGGTTTGTCGCGGTTTGATTGCAATGAATTTGCAGACGCTCGAATTAAAGTCGTTTAATGCCGATGCCGTGATTATGGCGACGGGCGGACCGGGAATGGTTTTCGGCAAATCAACCAACTCGCAAACCTGCACGGGCAGCGCGGTTTCGGCGTGTTACCAGCAGGGCGCAAAATACGCGAACGGCGAATTTATACAGGTTCACCCGACTTCGATTCCGGGCGAAGACAAACTGCGTCTGATGTCGGAATCGGCGCGCGGCGAAGGCGGCAGAGTTTGGGTTCCCCGCGATCCGCAGGACAAACGCGCTCCGAAGGATATTCCAGACGGCGAGCGCAGCTATTTTCTCGAAGAAAAATATCCGGCTTACGGCAACCTCGTTCCGCGTGATATTGCGACGCGGGAAATCTTTCAGGTTTGTATCGAGGGCGGCGGCGTGAACGGCGAAAACCAGGTTTATCTGGATTTAACGCATCTTCCGGCGAATGTTCTGACGGAAAAACTCGGCGCGATTCTGGAGATTTACGAAATGTTCGTCGGCGATGACCCGCGCTATGTGCCGATGCGAATTTTCCCCGGCGTTCATTATTCGATGGGCGGATTGTGGGTTGATTTCGAGCAGCGAACAAATATTCCCGGACTTTTCGCGGCAGGCGAATGCGATTATTCGATTCACGGAGCCAATCGTTTGGGAGCGAATTCTTTGGTGAGCTGCGTTTACGGCGGATTTACCGCTGCGCCGGCGGCGATTGATTACGCGAAAAACGTCGAGCGCAAAAACACCGAAAGCAACGGCTTTCACACGGCGGAATTGAACAAACAGCAGGAAATCAACACCCAAATTGTCAAAAGCGAAGGCACGGAAAATCAGTATAAACTGCACGAAGAACTCGGCAAATGGATGACCGATAACGTGACCGTCGTCCGCTACAACGACCGCTTGAAAGCGACCGACGAGAAAATCATCGAACTGCAGGAGCGTTTCAAAAAAATCTCGATCAACGATTCTAATTTGTGGGCGACGCAAGCCGTGCCGCACGCCCGGCAGTTGAAAAATATGCTGGAGCTGGCGCGAGTCATAACTCTGGGCGCACTCAACCGCGACGAATCTCGCGGGGCGCACTATAAACCGGATTTCCCGGAACGCAATGACGAGCAGTTTTTGAAAACGACGATTGCCGAATGGTCGGCGGAATCGCCGATTATAAGTTACGAAGCTGTTGACATCGGCTTGATCGAACCTCGCAAACGCGATTATTCAAGCGGCAAAGCCAAAGCCGCCGCCGTCGCCCAGCAAGCGGAAAAAGCCGGATTGCCCGTGCCGGACGGCGCGGGACAGGTTCCCGTGCCTTACACCGAGCAAAAACCGTCGGACACCGACCGGCAGAATACCGTTCACGCCAAAGACGCGCAAATCAAAGACGGCGAATCGTTTAAGGAGATTCACGAAAACGGCAAGTTCTAAATGACGGCACAGCCTAAAAAAAGGAAATATACGCCCGAAGAGTATCTGGCTTTGGAGGAAAAAGCCGAATATAAAAGCGAGTATGAGGATGGCATTATCGTTGCGATGGCTGGCGGTTCGTTGAATCACGCTCAAATTACGGCGAACATCGGTCGAAATCTCGGAAATAAAATGTCCGAAAAATGCACGGCATTAACGACCGATGTTAAAGTGCGCGTCGAAAGCTATCGAAAATTTTATTATCCCGATGTATTGGTTATTTGCGGCGAACCGAATTTTTATCAAAAACGCAACGATACGATAATCAACCCGATTTTAGTTATTGAGGTTTTGTCCGACAGCACCGAAGCCAAAGACCGAGGCGAAAAAATGCTCGCCTATCGGACGTTGGAATCTTTGCAGGAATATGTTTTGGTCTCGCAGGACAAGGCAATCGTCGAGCAGTATGTAAAAAATGAAGAAGGGAATTGGCTTCACAAAGCGACTATCGGATTGAAAAGCGTTGTGAAATTTGAATCAATCGAAATCGAAATGACGCTGGCAGGCATTTATCAGAGAGTAGTTACATTATGAGCGAAACAAACGGACATCAACAGAAAAAGCGGCTGACGAATCCGCCGCCGACGATTAACGTGAAAATTCAGCGGCGCGAAAAGCCGGAAGCGGCGGCGCACTGGGAGACTTTCTCGATTCCTTACCGCAAGAACCTGAACGTCATCTCGGCATTGATGGAGATTCGCAAAAATCCGGTGACGATAGAAGGCAGGGAAACTACGCCGCCGGTTTGGGATATGAGTTGTCTCGAACAGGTTTGCGGAACCTGCACGATGGTTATTGACGGGCGCGTTCGTCAATCGTGTTCAGCTCTGGTGGACGATTTATTATTGGCGAGCGGCGGAAATTCGATTTCGCTGGAGCCGATGACCAAGTTTCCGAACGTCCGCGATTTGAAGGTTGACCGGTCGCCGATGTTCGCGCATCTGAAAAAAGTTCACGCCTGGGTCGAACTCGACGGAACGCACGATTTGGGTCCGGGACCGAGAATGTCGCAGGAAACGGTTCAGGAACGCTACGCCTATTCGCGCTGTATGACGTGCGGCTGCTGTCTCGAAGCGTGTCCGCAATATCACGACGACAATTACATCGGACCGCAAGCCATCGTGCAGGCGCGGCTTTTCAATATGCACCCGTCGGGCAAAATGAACCGCGACGAACGACTCGAACCGATGATGGAAGAAGACGGAATTGCGAACTGCGGCAACGCGCAAAACTGCGTTCAGGTTTGTCCGATGTCAATTCCGATAACGCGGGCGATTTATGAAACCAACCGCGAAGTTCTTATTCACGGACTTTTCGGCTGGCTGCGAAAATAATTTCTTGGACAAATTCGGTGAAAAGGCGCGACGACTTTGATAAGTCGTCGCGCCTTTCTTATTTATTTCCGCCTTTTGTTTGTTAAGAGCCTTGTTTTTTCCTGACGACGTAAACTTTTTTCACCTTTTCCATCTGTTTTTCCGTCGGTGTAATAATTCCGAATTTAAGCGGTTGACCGGACGGCGCACCGTTCAAATAATAACTTCCCGCCGATGTTTCAAAAATCAAAACTCCGTCGGCATCTTCAAATCTCATTTCAAACAAATAAGGTCTCGATTCGACCTTCGGCTTAATGACGACATTGAGGCGTTGGTCGAAAATCTGCCAATCCCATTTGACGACTTCATACCATTGCACCATCGCGGAAAAGTCCGGTTTAGGATACTCGTCTTTCGTTTGTGCAAAGGTTACGCCGAATGCGCCGAATAAAATGATTGCTGCGATTGTTGTTGACAGCGATGATTTCCAATGTTGTTTTGTTTGTTCTTTCATTTTTTTGTTCTCCAAAAGTTATCTGCAAATTTATTGGTGTGGAAAAACTGCGCCGGGCGCGGATCGGTTGAGATGACGCGGGGCGAAATCAAATACGCGCGAGTTTAGGG
>JAYVKL010000268.1:0-6346 GCA_043768465.1 Pyrinomonadaceae bacterium | reverse complement strand
TAAGCGAAGCTCGTCCCGTCGCTGCTGCGAACGATATACCAGGTGCCGCTTCCCGGGCGAAAGACGGAGAAGTCGGTTTTCCCGTCGCCGTCGTAGTCGCCGGGGACGGCTTTATCGCCGTTCGCGCCCCACGGGTAGGAAGTGGCTTGCGAGCCGGTGCCGCCCAAGACATACCAGTAGCCGGTCGAAGGTCGCCAGACGGCGAGATCGGCGGGCGGGGCAGCCGAAGCGTTGGCATCCTCGACGGCTAATAGCTTTGATCCGGCATAGAGATACTCCTTCGATAATTGCGGGGTCGAAGTCGGCAGCGGGGCTTCGACGAACGGGTTGACTTTGGAAAGCAGCGGCGCGGATTTCTGAAAGTCGGATTGACCGGCATTCGCCGCTTTCTCCCGTTTCGCCGACTCGTCCAAATATTTCAGTCCGGCTCCGAACGCGCCGAGCGAGAGCAGCGCGATGATGCCTATCGCCCACCAATGCTGCTTCAAACTTGGCAGCCGGGTAGCTTTGCCGCCCTCCGCCTCGGTTGTGCCGACCACTGTTTTTGCGTTTGATTCGTCATTCGACGCGCTCAAATTCAATGTAATCGGAGTAGTGCTGTCGCGTCGCCCTTGGTGCTTTGTATGTTTTGCCATAATCTCTCTCCCCCGCACTCTGCTGAAATCGTCTCTCCAGACAAAAAGACCGCTCAACTTTTGCTCCGTTCATCGAAACGCTTCTGTCTCTTCCTTCTCCACCGGTCGAAATATCGACGGCGACGACTGCTGCGGAAACTCGCTGGTTTCGGCGGTCACCGGAAAAACTCATCGCTTCGTGCTTCGTCCGCATCGCCCGCGGACGGGGATTTTCACCCGGCTTGGATACTCGTTGCTCGGTCTTCTGCTAACTGCTGTTGTAAAGAAATTGAGACGATGATAGAACACAAAAATAATGCATGTCAAGAAAATTCTTCGTATCGCCGGAATCTACCATCTTAATTTTCCGTGACACTTTTCATCGAAACCGAATGCGCCGCCCGGATGACGGGCAGCGTGCTTGTTTGCTATTCTAAGAAAATTACTTGGAAAAAGATTTCTTTGACAGCACATCCATCAAACCGCTCAACACAACGGGAGCAGATACCCGCTTGTGATTAAAGAAGCCGAGCAATCTTGGAAAGATTCGGCTCCCGGTTCTCAAAGTAAATCTAGGTTTCCGATTGGAAACCCGTTAGGAAAGAAATTAACGCCCTTCTCCGATAGAGTCAAGCGGCGCGGAAACTTTTCATCAGGAGGAAACTTCTGATGGGAAGCGCGAGTAGAATCAGACCGGTCTGTTTGCCGAAAAAACTGCTGAGGATCAGAACCGATTTGAGTTTGAGCCAGATAGAATTAGCCGAAGAACTATCTTTCGGCGAGTTTCACTTACGCAAATCCGATATTTCCCGGTATGAATCGGGACTGCGGGAACCTTCTTTAATCGTTTTGCTCGGATATGCGCGACTGGCACAAGTTACGATGGAAACGCTCGTTGATGATGAAATTCGCTTCCCTTGATTCTGTTGATGTATGAGTTTCTTGACAGGATTTTCAGCCGTGGTAGTGTAAAGACACTATTAACCTCATCAATTTTATGGATACCGAACTCAAAAATTATCTGGATAAGCAGTTTGAAGCAGTCGCTTCTAAAGACGATTTGGCGCAGCAAACCGAAATCCTCAAACGCTACGCCGACGAGCAAACGGAAAAATTAGCCGTCATTATCGCCGCGACGATTGCCGAACCGATGGAGCAGAAATTCTCCGAATTGAAAGATTATAAAACGGTGCGCGAGGAAGTTTCAGCCTTGAAGTCGGACGTGCAGAAAATCAAAACCGCTTTACAGTTGAATTAATTCTGCAACAATTCTCTAAACTCCGCTGGAAAGAGAAGGCATATAACATCGGTTTTTTAATACCGTCGTCATTTTGTTTCTCCTGAGCGTCAACGATTTTTGTTCGCATATAAGAAGCCGCTTAAGAGAGCGGCTTTTTTTGTCATTATTTCGGATGCGCTTTCATTTCGATGATCCGGTAAACATCTTTTTGGATCAGAAAATAGAATCGCCAACGGCGGTTGATTCGCGCTTGCCACACATCCGATCCTTCATCATATTTTTTAGCGTGGAGCGACGGGTGGCGAACGCTTGCCGCAAGCAGCCTCAACTGTTTGGTAACGGCTTTTTGCACGGAAATTTCCGCCGCATCGAATTGAGCCAAGAACTGCTCGGTCAAATGCACCCGCATTTACTTTTTGCGGGCGATTCTTTTTTTCGGGTTGCCGATTCGCGCCTCTAAAAACGCGGCGGCTTCATTAACATTACTAAAAGAGACGAAGCGTCCGGCTTCGAGGTCGTCTAACCCTGCCTGAAATTGCGTCTTCTCAGAGGCGGTTAAAGTAATGGATTTCGACTTGACGGTTACTTTGACATCGTTAAAACCAGCCGCTTTGATGAGCGAGGCGAGCTTGGTTAGTCCCTGCTTATTCTTGACGTTGAGGTAGGAGGTCATCGGGAGAGAAGGGTTAGTTTCTTTACCTAACCATACCAGATGCAGGAATGCGGTCAAGGGCAGTTTTCCTAGCCCCTTAAGCGGCTGTTAGCTATTCCTAGTAACCTCGACCAAAGCCATAACGGGTAAAAACTTCGTCAAAATTAACCCTTCACTTCACGCCACATCTCTACCCCGCTCTTGGTCGCTTGCAGTCGCCTCGTTTCGGTAATTTCGATCAACGCTTTCCCACATAGTTCGGCAATCGCCAGCTTGATCGTTTCCGCGTCCGGTTCGGCATCCACGCCGAGCCTGCGGTCAATAATCCATCCGGCGAGTCCGACGCGCATCGTGCCGACCGATGCCGCCAGTCCGTCCGGGCTGTAACGGGTCGGCAGTTCACTGACGATGCCGAGGACGGCAATCGCCTCTTCCGTCAAGTCCGTTTTTATTGACGGCAGCTCGTCAAGAGGTGGGGTCAGCGCGGCGACTTCCGGCACGACGGTCGGCGCAATAACCGGCATCACATCGAGCGGCAGCGGGTTTTGTTTGGACGAGATAGGTGATCTTAAAAGGTAATCGCCAGTCAGTCCGCGCTTCACTTGATTCTCATAGAGCAGCAACGCGGCGTAAGGGTCGTGCGCGGCGTAATGCAGTTGACGGACATCGAGCGGGCGGCGGCTCCAGTCGCTGTTCTGCATCGCTTTGTCGAGCCGGAGATTCAAGTGGGTTTGGGCTTGCGCGGCAAGCGCATATTTCCTTTCACCGCTGCGGCGGGCGGCAGTCATCGTATCGAAGACGGGCGCGGTTTGGAAATTATAATGCGTTTGCAGGCGCACGGCATCGAACGAGGCGTTATGGATGATTTTAATGATCCCTTTCTCTTCGAGCGGCGGGCGTAGCGGCTCCAAATCCAGTTCGGCGAGCGCGTCGAGAATGACGACCCGGATGTAATCGTCGGCGCGATAGGCGAATTGAATCAGAGCGATCCGTTCGCGGTGGCGGTTCCACCACTCGCTCGTTTCAATGTCGAGGGCGAAGGCGGGCAACGCGGCTAATCTTTCGGAGAGGAGCCGCAAATCGGCAGCGTTTTTGATGAATTTAATCGTGAAATCCGGTTTCGTCATTCAATAAAACGTCGCAACGCGGTTGACTACACAAACTGTCAGACCCTATTTTCGGGCGAAAACAAAAATAACACTTGTTCATTGCTCGCTTCTTGGAAGAGTTATATTCAAACTCGTTTGACCGCTATTTTTATCATCTTTGGGGCTTAACGGTAAGTCCTTTTGTATTCAAATTGCCGTCAAATTTAAACAATTCTTGTATCATTTTAGTCTTGCCGCTTGTTAGTTTAATAGTAATTTCTTCTTCAAATTTAGGAGGGTGAGAAAGTTTTATGCCGGGATTGAAAGCGGCATTTGTAAAATCATCAATAAGAGTGTCTGAGATGGCTAAAATTTTGTCATAGAGAGTTTGATCAACGGCTAAAAGTGAGTCAACAAAATGTATGCGAAAATCTTTTTGTAAGTCTTTAATATTTTCAAAATTTTTTCCTTTATCTTCATCAGATAATTCTGAGGTTTTTAGAAGGTTTAAATGCTCGCCGGTTTTTTCAAAAAAGTCGTGAAAATAAATGAGATTGTAATCAAGAATCAGCTTATTAAACCACTCTAACTTTAATTTTCTATCGGTCTCGGAATCTTCTTTTTTATTTTTGAAAACAAACAAAATTATAGTCAATATAAGATTGGTTGAAGATATTATCAGTGTGGCAATGGCGGAGACATTTCTGATTGTTTCCACCCAATTATTGGAGTTAGCCAGCGGCAGGTCTTGAAACATTTTTAATCAAGTGCTGTTTTCTTTCGTGATAATCTTTGGATGGCTTCTTCAAGCGACTTTGTGAAATTGTATTTTCCTTGATTGATGAATTGAAATTTACTTAAAAATTTTTCTTTTCCTAATTTTTCCACAACATTCTCAAAAAGTTCTTCTAAAAATGAAGGATTGATCGAGTAAATATTGTCAGGGATTATAAAATATACTGTTTCAAATTTATTTTCTTTTTCGTCAATCTGCGATTTTTGACGGACGTGCAACCCCTTGTCCCTGCCTGTAAAAACCTTTGCGCCGGGAGTTCTAAAATCCGCAAGATTTATCGTATTGGCTTCAGTTTGCGTCATTTAATAAATCCTCCTCATCAAAATAAATTCTAGCACTAATCACAGTGCCGGGAAAATAATGCTCAACGAACTGAACATATTTATCGTCAGGTTTGTCTTCAATATTATTTGTTTTATTGAAAGTCATATACTGAAAGGTATCTACGCCTGATGTTTTCTTAAATATGCGATACGTCCCATCGAAGATAATCTTTGTATTCCCTGAGAGAATTGTCATTCTGGATTTTTTCTCTTCAGTTTCATCATCTCCTTTAAGGCTGAAAAAACTTTCGATAAATTGAATCGAACCATTACCGCGTTTTTTATCTGGGATAAATGTTACGCCTTCCTGCAAAGCATATAAAGTCCACAATGACTCTTCTTCAAATTGACTCTTATAAAAAAAGCCGCTTTTGGTGTATTTTTCAGAAAGTTGCTTCATTTTGTCGGTAACTATCCGATTCGGACAATTCGGATCAGCAAACTTTTCATAAATCGTTTTACCAAAGTTCAATATCACCAGACGGAAAAGTCCAGAGTGTTTGCCGTTTTCATTTCGCTCCTGAAAGTAACCGATTGAGAATCTGTTTTTTGTAGTAGAGTGTTCTTCCGCATTAATTAAAACTTCGCCGATAATTTTACAAAGATCATCTAATTTTTCATCCGTCAGCCTTCTGTTGACGCGGGCGAGTGAATTTATCACATAATCAACCAATTGTGTTAAATCAAGTTCTTTTTGCTCAATGGCTTTAATAGGATCAAAATCATTTTCTCTACTGTGCGAACACAAAGGATATGGAATTATATCTTTATAATAAATAGTTTTTCGTGCGTGGAGAGCCAGAGATCCGACGGAAAATAAAATTTTCCTAATGTCTTCGATTGTCTCGTTAGCATCTATTAGACCAATTCTTTTTCGTAAAAACTTCCATCTCTCTTCGAGTAATTGGCTATTGACGCACTTGTTTAGAAATCTGATGACATCCCTGATTATAATATCCAAAACCAACTGCGCCCCAATATCGAGATGTTTACAATGTTTATAACTAAAGGAAACATTACTATTGCCAAATAGTAACTCATTTATTGATGTTTGAATAAAACTGTAACCTACCGGAGCGTGATCAATTAATGAAAATTGTTCAGGGATATATAAAATCTTTTCTTTTTGAATCCAAGTTTTAGGTGGATCCCCGTAACCGACCAACTTATTTCTATAAAAATCAGAGTGTTCTGATTGCAGTAAGTGTTTAATGTTTGTCGGCAACCAAAAATTCAGGACATGCTCATAAGTAATATCACCGCCGAGCATTCGCCTGAACTGTTCAAGTTGTTGCTTTCGACGTTCAATGTCGTTAGCTTTTCTGTTTTCAAAAGCTATTAGCTCTTGCTCTTTTTTTGCCCGCTGTTTTTCTCGACTTGCGACTTTTCTGTCAGCTCGTTTCTTCTCAACTTTGATAGTTATCATGAGTTATTTGGTCAAATTTAAGATTTTTTAATTTAGCATTTAAAATTCAATTTTGACTCGTTTACGGGATGAGTTATGAATAATTATGAGAGAATTCTTTAATGATTTGTTGGTCTTTTTAATAGGGACACGATTTCACTATCCAAATCGGCAGCAAATTTAATAAGAGAAGTTGCGACAAATTAAATCAATGACTTTGCCGGATTA
>JAYVKL010000267.1:0-3818 GCA_043768465.1 Pyrinomonadaceae bacterium | reverse complement strand
GTATGGCAGACTTCAGTCTGCCGCCTCGCTCAGACCCGACTCTCGACGGCGGTGGCAGACTTTAGTCTGCCATACATTCAATCCGAATTTGCTCTAATTGACGAATTCCTTCGGGAAAAAAAGAATTTTATTTTCGCCGGCGGCGGTTTTCGACAGTTTTTTTTTCAACAGCGCGTGTTTGACGAGAACCGCTGCGGTTTCGCCGTCATTGCCGAACGAAGACGCGCCGAAGTTCAATTGCAGGTGAATCGTTTCCGCCGGCGAAATCCTGAACGAATTCACCACAAATGATTTTCTGACGCGCTCGGTAATTTCCCGCGCGACTGATTCGGAAGCGGTCGGCAGAACGGCGAGAAATTCGTCGCCCGTCGAACGCGCCAGAAAATCCATCCGGCGCAGTTGCGCTCTGATCGTTTCGGCGGCAAAGCCGAGAACGCGGTCGCCGGTCGCGTGTCCGTATTGACAATTTAGTTCGTCGAAATTGACAATATCAATCGTCACAACCGTCAGAGTTCGCACGCCCTGAAATCGCTGCGCTTCGGCGATTTGATTTTCTAAAACGAGGTAAAAAGCGCGTTCGTTCGGCAGCGCGGTCAGCGCGTCGGTCAGCGCGTTCGCCAGATTATTTTCAAAACCCTGCGAACTTATAAACAGCGGCGCGGCGCGCTCGGCGGCGGCGGCGAGCAATTCCAGAGAATTTTGTTTGAATTGATTTTTCGCGTCGCCGTATAAAACCAGCACTCCGAAAACTTCCGCCCGGCGGAAAAGCGGCGCGGCGATTCCCGTTTGGAGATTGTTCAAGGCTTTGGCGGAAACGATTTTTCGCTCTTCCGATAATTGCTCGTCAATTCGGGTCTCCCCGCTCTGCAAAGATTTTCCCGCCAATCCGCTGCCGGTTTTAACTTTCAAATCGGTGAACTCGCTTTTGTTTTTGCCAACGGCAAACTGCGCTTTCAGGATTGTTTTTTCATCGCCGACGACGAATAAAACACAGGTCGCAAAAGGTATTATTTCGTTCAGGCGGCTGGCGACGAGTCGAAACATATCGGCGAATTTCAGCGACGCGCCGAAAAATTGGTGAGCTTCTTCGAGCGCGAAAAGTTTGGCTTCGACTTCTTCATTAAAAACCGCTTCAGAGGCGGCGGCGGCGATCTCCGGCTCGACGAGCATTCGGTGTTTTCGGCGGAGATAAAAAGCCGCGCAAAACGAAAGGTATAAAACCACGATCAAGATAAAAATCAAAAATTTCGCCGTCAAAGTCAGATTCAAATTGGCAATGACAAAAGTCGTCGTCAACGCCGTCAGCGAAACGAAAGCCAGGAACAGGCTGCCGTTTTCGGCGGATCGGACGATTTCGGTTAACAGCGAAGGCGGCATATTTTTATGTGTTTGAATCGTTTGGAAGGTTGGAATGGGGCGTTTTCCAAATTTGAAGATAACTTTTCAGACCGTCGAAAGTCAACAAATTAGAGGACTGAAATCAAAATGATTTTTTCCGGGTAATTCCCGTCGAGAATAATTGTGAAAATTTATTTAAAAACGGTTCATTTGGCGGTTTTCAAGTTGACTATCGCCGATTAGATATTTATATTGTCTTTTGTTCCGATATTAAATTGGGACAGGATTGGGTAAAAACCGATTCATTTAAATTAATTATTATCTTTGAAGAAGAAGACAGGAGTAGATAAATAAAATGAAAAAGACTTTAGCTCTTTCAGCAGTTTTAGCAGTCAGCGCATTGGGAATGGCTTGCGGCGAAGCCGCCAACACCAGCAATGCAAACAAAATGAATTCAAATATGACGACGATGAATTCCGGCTCAATGAATTCCGGCTCAATGAACTCAGGTTCGATGAATTCGGGTTCGATGAACTCCGGCTCAATGAATTCGGGTTCGATGAATTCCAACATGATGAAGGAAGGCAACATGATGAAAGGCAATTCCAATATGATGAAAAAACCGTAGGTTTTCTCGTCATATTCGACTTTTAAAGGCGTGATGATTGAAACCATCACGCCTTTTTTATTTTTCAGGCTGAAATCTGTTTTTTGAAATCTTCGATGGACGCGACTGGTTTTTGGCAAACGAAATTTTCGCAGACGTAAGCCGTCGGTTTCTCGTCAATCAACTTTCTTGCCCGCAACAGCGGAATCACGGCGGCGTTCGCGGCATTTTCCGCCGCGACGACAACTTTGTTCGGCAGGTATTCGGCCAGATTTCTCTTTGGAACTCGTTTCCTTTCGCGCCTAAAATCACGATTTCCTTTATTTGTCTCCCGGCGGCATCACCCGGCTCACCTTCTTTTATAAAATACTGACCGACCGTTTTCGCAGAGATTTTTTCAATCTCGCAAATTTGCTTTTCATCTCGGTGTTGATCGTTTGCTCCTCGAACTTAATATCGCCGATTTCCTCTTCAGCCGGAACGGTTTGCCGACTGTTCCGACTCGAATCCGCCGGGAATATAATCACTTCGGTTTCCAATCTTCTCGCTTCGCCATTAGTCATCTCGAACCTCCTTTTTCAAAACAAAAGCCCTTGTGTCCCGGCGATAATCAATCTTTTCGGATGCCGCCGCCGTAAAATTTTTCGATAGATAGAGGATGGCATAAACCGGAAACCGCTGGCAAGGAATCTGACGCACGAAAGGGTTAATTTTTTGGAAATTTTTCGTTGACACTATTTGTTCCATTTAGTAGCCTCAAACTATTGCACCGGAAATAATTTCACCCGAAGGATTTAACATTAAATTTGAGTAATATTAAAAAAATCGAACTTCCGCCGCGCGGCTTAAACATTTTGTTCGGCGTTCAAGACCAGAACCTGAAATATCTCGAAACATTGCTCGGAGTTTCCATCGGCGCGCGCGGCAACGAAATCACCGTTGACGGCGATCCGCATAATATCCAAACCGTCGAACGAATTTTAAAAGAGTTTTCCGAGCTTTTTGAAGAAGGCAATTCTTTTACCGACAAGGAACTGCGCGATGCTTTCAAGCAAATCGCCGAAGACCGCGCTTATTCGCTGAAAGATTATTTCACCAAAGCGCGATTTAATCCGTCGGGGAAAAAAGCCGTCGCCCCGAAAACCGCCAATCAACGCCGCTACATCGAAACGATCCAGGACAAGGATTTGACTTTCGGCATCGGTCCGGCGGGAACGGGAAAATCTTTTTTGGCGGTGGCTTTAGCGGTGCAGGCACTTTTCGCCAAACAGGTAACGCGCATCATTCTCACTCGTCCGGCAGTCGAAGCGGGCGAAAAATTAGGCTTTCTGCCCGGCGATTTGCAGGACAAAGTTGATCCGTATCTGCGCCCGCTCTACGACGCGCTGTTCGATTTGGTGGATAACGAGCGCGTCACGAAAATGCTCGAAAAACGCATTATCGAAATCGCGCCGCTCGCCTTTATGCGCGGCAGAACCCTTGCGGATGCTTTTATCATCCTGGACGAAGCCCAGAACACGACCGGCGAGCAGATGAAAATGTTTCTGACGCGCATCGGTTTCGGCTCGAAAGTCGTCGTTACCGGCGATGTTACACAGGTTGACCTGCCGCGCGGACAACGCAGCGGCTTAAGGGAAGCCGAAAGAGTTTTGCAGGGCATTGACGAAATCGGATTCGTTCATTTTAACGATAAAGACGTGGTGCGCCACAAACTCGTGCAGATGATCGTCAGGGCTTACGAAAGCCAGTCGAAGGACAACGAGTGAATTAACATTTAACTCAAAAAGAGAAGCGCGATTCATTCCGAATCGCGCTTCTCTTTTTGTAATTTCTGAGTTTTATGCCGCCGCCGTCGAAATAATTCTCGACGGCG
>JAYVKL010000266.1:0-4361 GCA_043768465.1 Pyrinomonadaceae bacterium | reverse complement strand
ATCAAGTGAGGAACAGATTATTTACGGAATTTCTAAAATTACAACTCCAAAATCCCACGATTTCTGCTTTGTGATTTTAGTTAAGCGAAAGTCCTAATTATAATCAAGGTAAGTAGTCGGACAGAATTATTTGATAAATGAATCATTGCAGAAACACGCACGATAGTCGAGTATGTCTTTGCGCTCTTACTTCGTGCGGGCTTCTGCATTTATAAAACTATTCTGTCTGCCTACTTATGAGTTTTAATGATGATATTCTGCTTTGGTTGGCTCGCCTGATTGGAATTTTGGGTTTGAGTTTTCTTGTTTTAAGCAGTGTTGGCGGCGTGTTGCTGGCTTCGCGCACGGCGCAAAAAATTAAAGCCAAATGGCTCAGAGGCAAGACCTTCAAATATCATCGCCTGCTTTCGATAATCGGCGCGTCATTGTTTTTGCTTCACCCGATTCCGATGATTTTCGCTAATCAAACAACCGCGATGCAGTGGTTTCATATTTTCGTGCCGTTCACCGCGCCGAAACAAACTCTGCTGATTGCGATTGGGATTATGGCGGCTTACGCACTGCTCATCGTAACCATTTCGTCCATCTACATAAAATATATGAATCGCCGCGTGTGGCGTGTTTTGCATTACGGAACTTATCTGGTTTTAGCGTTGGGTTTGATTCACGGTCTGTTTATTTCCGGCGAGTTCAAAGCCGGAGAAATTTTCGAGTTTGAAGAACCGGAAAAGTTGTTTCTGCTTTTGCTTGCCGCCATCGCTTTAGCATTTCCCGTTTGGCGTATTGTCGCCGCCCGCCGAAATAAAGTTAAGAAGTTGAGCGCGGCATAGCGTTTAGGTTTTATTCGTCGGTTTTGTTTTCGTCCGTTTCAGAACCCCTTAAAAGATTTTTAATTTCCCCTGATTGACATATATTCGATTTCGCCCCGCATCAAATCCAGCGTCGAGCGAGAATTTTTTGGGTTATTGGCTAAAATTTGGCGAAGAGAAAAATCGCGTAGTTAGCTCGGAGCCTGATTTTCGGGAAAAGCATTTGCGGCGGTGATTTCCGACGATGTAAGTTTTTCTTTGTAACTCGCCGGCAAGGATCGAACCTTTTTATTTTCGTCGGTGACGAGATGGAGAGTTTCGCCTTCGGCAAGTAAAGTGTCGTCCGAAGCGCGATAAATTTCGTAAATAAAGCGCAAAGAACGACTGCGGATTTCTTCGACTCTCGTGCGGACGGTGAGCAAATCTTCGTAATAAGCGGGCGATTTGTAGCGGCAGTAGCTTTCGGCGACGACCATCAGGGCGTTGTCTTTTTCCTCCATTTCTTTGTAGGAAAAACCGCGAGCGCGGCAGAATTCGCTGCGCCCGACCTCAAACCAAATGTGATAATTCGAGTTATGAACGATTCCCATCTGATCGGTTTCGGCGTAGCGAACGCGGATTTCTGTTTCGTGCCACATAAAAGTCGAGAGTCGAGAGTCGAGAGTCAACTAAATTTTCTCTTGACTCTCGACTCTCGACTAATTTTTCTGGGAGACAGGGATTCGAACCCCGATAGACAGATCCAGAAACTGCAGTCCTACCATTAGACGATCTCCCAACACTTCATTTAATTTATTGACTGCCAAAGGCGTTGTCAAATCCTTGATTTTGATGTTCGCTTGCACAACCGATGTTTGCTAGGCAAAATTGTAGTTTATGTCGGCAATCGAAAAAGATATTATCAACAACCGCCACGCCTTTTTTGAATATCATATTGATGACAAATATGAAGCGGGAATCGCGCTTTTGGGAACCGAAGTTAAAAGCGTGATGCTCGGACGGATTCAGTTGAAAGAATCTTACGTCGCGGTCAAAGACGGCGAAGTCTGGCTTTTGAACGCGCATATTTCGCATTATTCGCACGGTAATATCAACAATCACGAAGTTTTGCGAAGCCGCAAATTACTGCTTCATCGAAAAGAAATCGAAAAACTTATCAAAGAGACGACGCAGAAAGGGATGACGCTCGTCGTCACCAGAGTTTACTGGAAAAACGGGCGCATCAAATTTGAAATCGGCGTGGCGAAAGGGAAAAAACTTTACGACAAGCGCGACGATTTAAAAGCGCGGACGATTGACCGCGAAACCCGCGCTCAAATGAAGGATAAATTAAGTTGAAAGTAACAATTAGTTAAGTTATAGTCATAAAGAATTTTGCGGGAATTTTTTACAAATTTAACAGAGTTGAAATCAAAATAATTTTAATCGAGGTCAAGTATGAAAGCTCAAGTAAACACTGAAAATTTTCAGGAAGCGAACGTCGAAGCGTTGGCGGTCGCCGTCTTTAAAGACGAAAAAGCGACCGGCGGCATTTTGCAGGACTTGGACGCGCTGACGGGCGGCGGCATCGCGTCCGTTATCAAATCCGAAGAATTCAAAGGCGAAGCAGGCGATGCCGCTTACTTTGTTTTTGAAGCGAAAGGCAAGGGAAAAGCCAATCGTTTGCTGCTCGTCGGAGTCGGCGAACGCGCCGACTACGGTGCGCCGCACGTCGCAATTTTGGCGGGCGCGGCAACCCGCCATTTCTTGAAAAAGAACGTCAAAAGTTTCGCGCTCGCCCCGCGTTTCGACGGCGACGCAGATGAAGCGGCGGCGTGTGCGGCGCAGGGCGTGGTAACGAGTCATTTTGAACTCGACAAATATAAAACGAGCGATAAAAAAGATAAAAAGCTGGACAATTTCGTTCTTTTCGTCGAAGGCGGGAACGCGAAGGATTTGAAAAACGCTTTGCAGCGCGGCGAAATCATCGGCGATTCGATGAATTTTGCCCGCGATTTGGCGAACGAGCCGCCGAACATTCTGCACCCGACAGAAATGGCGAAACGCGCCGAAAAAATGGCGAAAGAAGTCGGTTTGAAATGTGAAATTCTCGACGAAAAACAAATGGCGAAACTCGGAATGGGTTCGCTGCTGTCGGTTTCCATCGGTTCGGAACAGCCCGCGAAATTGATCGTTCTGCGGTATGAGCCGAAAAAATCAACCGGCGCAAAAGGCGAATTGCTCGCCATCGTCGGCAAAGGCATCACGTTCGACACGGGCGGCATTTCCATCAAACCTTCCGAAGGAATGGACGCGATGAAATACGATATGTCAGGCGGCGCGACCGTCATCGGCACGATGCGGGCAATCGCGCTGCTGAAGCCGAGCGTTCCCGTTTTGGGAATCGTCGCGGCGGTCGAAAATATGCCGGACGGCAAGGCGACGCGCCCGTCGGATGTCGTCACGGCATCGAACGGCAAGACGATTGAAGTCTTAAATACCGATGCCGAAGGTCGAATGGTGCTGGCGGACGCGGTTCATTACGCCGAAAATCAGGGCGCGACGCGCATCGTTGATATGGCGACTTTGACCGGCGCGGTGATTATCGCGCTCGGCGATTTGAACACGGCGATTCTCGGCAACGATCAGGAATTAGTTGACGAAATCATCGCCTGCGGCAAAGAAGCCGGCGAAAATTTCTGGCAGTTGCCAATCGGCAAAGATTACAGCAAGTTAATTAAATCGGACATCGCCGACTTGAAAAATATCGGCGGCGGGCGCAAAGCCGGAACGATTATCGGCGCGGTTTTCATCCAGGAATTTATCAAGGATGCGAAATGGGCGCATCTCGACATCGCGGGAACGGCGTGGGCGGACGAAGCGAAACCGCACCAGTCGAAAGGTCCGACGGCGGTTGCCGTTCGCACTCTGCTCAAATTAGTCGAGAAATCGCAGTAAGGAAAAGTCGAAAGTGGAGAGCCGCGAGTGAAAGACTGTTTCGTAAGACAGGCGTTTTTGCTCGCGGCTCTCCACTTTCGATTTTAAACTGAACATTGACAAGCGAGTATCAAGTCCTGTCTAATCCTAACAATCCTTCGATTTTTTCAACTTTTTAACTTTTTTATGGACGGCAGCCGATTTAATTTACTCGCGGTTTTGGCGATTTTGATGATCGTTTCGCTCGCCTGCGTTTATCGTTCGAGCAGAAACTCCGAATCGAGCGGCTCGGCGGCAAACATCACCAAACCCGAAACGGCGAACACGCCGAAAACATCGAAGTCGAACGAAAATAAAAAGATTGATAAAGGCGATTTTCTGGTGCAGCATTTGGCGGTTGCCAATTCGCGCTACAACGAAATTGACCGGCAGATAAAAGAAGAAAAACTGCTGGAAAAAGCGGCGGACAAATTAAACAGTTCGCTGATTCTGCCTTACGATATTAATTTAATCACCAAAGACTGCGGCGAAATCAACGCTTTTTACGATGCCGAGACGCATTCGGTGACGGTTTGTTACGAGTTGATGGAGCATTTTTACACGGTTTTTCGCGGCAGCGGTTTGAGCGAGCAAAAG
>JAYVKL010000265.1:0-10103 GCA_043768465.1 Pyrinomonadaceae bacterium | reverse complement strand
CCGCCGTTTTTGTGATACGGCGAAGCCGTCACCAAATCTACATTTTCCGTTAAAAGCGGCAGCATTTTCACCAATTCGTGCGGGTCGTAAGTGCAGTCGCAATCCATCGAACAGACGATTTCGGTGTTTGCCGATTTGATTCCCGTCATAATTCCGGCGGCGACACCTTGATTGTCGTCGTGCCGCAAAATTACGACGTTCGCCTGTGCGCCGAAAAGTTCGTTTAATCGGTCAAAAGTTGCGTCTTTGCTTTTATCGTCCACGAAAATAAAATTGGTTTGATAATTATTTTCCGCCAAATCCGTTTCCAGCCCGCGCAAAGTGTTCGATAAATACGGCAGCGTTTCCTGCTCGTTGTAGCAGGGAATAACGATGGAAATCGCGGTTTTGTCAGAACCGTCGGCGGTCGCCGATGGGTTAATCGAGTTTGTTGAACTGCTAATTAACCCATCGGCATCCGCTGACGGTTCCGACTTAATTCCGAGGTATTCAGCGGCGTTCGTAAAAGCGTATTTACCGAGAATTTCCTTAATAATCCACTCCATTTTATCGAGCTTTCGATAATGGCGAATGCGGTTGTAGTTAGAGGCGGCGGAAATGCGCGGCTGTTCGGGGTCAAGTTCCCAGACGTGAAAGTAGAAAACGAACGGCGCGTCGTATCTTTCCGTCCAGTCTTTGACGGCTTTCCGCATCAGCGTGTAGGGAAATTGGCGGAAATAATTCCCGCCCGAAATCGGCAATAATCCCAAACCGAGATTGCGCGTCGAATACGGAAATTCCCAGATTATTTTTTCGTTCGCCTGAATCTGTCTGGCAAATCGTTTCACTTTTTCATCTTTCCGCACGGGCAGAAATGAAGCGTCATAAACGAAATTTTCTTCCGCCAGCACGTCGAAAATCCAGGCATCTTTTTCGTAGTTTAATTTTTCCGCCGACCGATAGCCGATAACTTTCTGCCCGCCCGCGTCTTCGAGAGCGCGATTGGTGCGGCGCAAATCTTCGCGGAATTCTTCGTCAGTGAGATTTTTCAAACTGCGGTGATAAAACCCGCGTGAAGCGATTTCGTGTCCGCGTGAAACGATTTCACGAATCAATTTCGGATTCTGTTCGGCAATCCAGCCGAGAACGAAAAACGTCGCTTTGGTGTCGAGTTCGTCGAGTAAATCGAGAGTTTTCAAAGTGTTCTGTTCGTAACGCGGCTCAAAGCGCGACCAGTTACGCTGCTGAATCAGATTTTCAAACGCGCCGACGTGAAAATAGTCTTCGACCAAAACGGTCAGGAGATTTTTTTTGTTGGGCGTAGTTTGATTCATAAAAAAGATTTGGTCGGCGAGTCACGCCAACGAACACGAATAAAAAAATCGTTAAAATAAACAGGCAAGTAAAATTAAGGCGTTTCGCGTTTCGTTCAGAGTCCACGCTTAAGCGTGTTCCTCCGCCGCGCTTCGCTGGCGAAAACAAACTGAAGTTTGGACTCTGAACGAAACGCGAAATATCTCATTGCTTTTGTTCGCCCGCTTGATTTATTTTAATTCGTGTCATTTGTGGTATTGGCGGCAAAATGTTCTGCCGGTTTGACGGGAAGTTCGCGCTCCAAAGTTTCGACAATTTGCTGTGCCGCCGTGCCGTCGCCAAACGGGTTGGCGATTTTTTCGACGGAGTTGATCCAGGTTTCGTCGGCGTAGTTTTTCTCTAAAAGTTCTTTCAAATCGTCGCCGACCAATTGCGCGATGCCCGTTTCAATCGCTTCGGGGCGTTCGGTGTTTTCCCGTAAAATCAACAGCGGTTTCCCCAGACTCGGTGCTTCTTCCTGAACGCCGCCCGAATCGGAGACGAGCAGCCAGGCGGCTTTCATCAGCGCGGCAAAATCGGCGTAGTCGAGCGGTTCGAGCAGAAAAATTCTTTTCCGATTCGCCAGAATTTTTTCGGTAACTTCGCGCACGTTCGGATTCGGATGAACGGGGAAAACGACGCAAACGTCTTTGTTATGAGCAGCGAAATCGCGCAATATTTCCAAATTCCCCGTCATCGTTTCGCCGAAACTTTCGCGGCGGT
Source organism: Pyrinomonadaceae bacterium (assembly GCA_043768465.1). Lineage (GTDB taxonomy): Bacteria > Acidobacteriota > Blastocatellia > Pyrinomonadales > Pyrinomonadaceae. The sequence continues at coordinate 8,048 of JAYVKL010000265.1, read as the reverse complement.
GCGTCGTTAAAAGAATCCGTTTCAAACCGCCCGTTTCGGCAATCAGCCGTTTGATTTTCGCGCCCGGCTGCTTATTCTTCAAGATAAAATGCAGCGCGTCAACGACCGGATTGCCGACGACGAAAATCCGGCTGTCGTTGATGTTTTCCGCCAAAAGATTTTGTTTATTGCTGACCGTCGCGCAGAAATGAAACGTCGCCAACTGCGAAACGAGGCGGCGGTTGGCTTCTTCGGGAAACGGACTGTTTAGATTGCCGGAACGCAAACCGGCTTCGACGTGTCCGATTTTTATTCGGCGATTGAACGCCGTGAACGCGCCCGCAAACGCCGTCGTCGTGTCGCCCTGCACTAAAATCAGGTCGGGTTTTTCCGCATCCAAAATGCCGTCGAGCTTTTCTAAAACCTTCGCGCAAACCGCGTTCGGCGTTTGATTCGCCGTCATCAATCGTAAATCATAATCAACCTTGATCTTGAAAATCTTTAGAAAAGGCGCGAGCAGATCGGTGTGCTGACTCGACGAAACGACGACGGTTTGGAAACCTTTATGTTTTTTCAGTCTGAGAATCACCGGCGCGAGTTTGATCGCTTCGGGGCGTGTGCCGAACAGCACGACGATTTTGCATCGAGATTTGCCCGATGCTTTTGAAATTTCGCCGGTGTTCGATACTGTTTTTTGAAAGCCGTCTAACATTTGATTGAGATGCGTTCGAGAATTACCAAATTAACGGAATGAAGATTTTCTCGGTTGTTCGGTTTGATTTTGTCTATTTCTTTGCAGGTTTTCGCTCGGAAACCGTTTGAGAACTCCCGTCGAGTTCGGCGCGGAAAAGTGTTTGGTGGCGACGGTTTGCCGTTTGAAAAGACGGAGGTCGTAATGGTTTCAAAATCCGGTCGAGTTACCCCGTACCAATTGGAAAGCAAAGGATATTTCGTCGGCGAGTCGGATTTTGATAATAATTTTACGCTCGTCACCGAAGCGCGAGACTGCATACATTCTACGCCAAACCTTTGCCGATTTGCAAGACTTTCCGCAAAACAATGTTTTCATCCTCACGCCTGCCGGTTCGCACATCGGTGCAGCTCGACGATAATTTGAACACGTTTCGGCTCGAAACTTATTTTTGGGCGGACGTGGCTAATGCAGTGCGGCGGAAAATCTCCGGTAAAAGAGCGGATGGTTGACGGCTAATAATGAACGTTTGAATCCTCATCCCGTTGCGCCGCCGACTCCGCACCGAGGTTGATCGTGTTTACCGAAAATTTCCGGGCAGCCTCAAAACGAAGAAGGACGAACAAAATCAAATCTCATTCATCCCTCAACATTCTTAATTCATCCTTTCCCGATTATTCCGGCGGACCGGAACAGCCCGCGCCATGCAGGGCGGGAATCTTGGTGCTGATAATCGGATAATTTTCCGCCGTCGCGTTGATTTCCAGCCAATTCATATATTCTTCGGGAATGGACATATCGGAAAAAATCGCCTCGACCGGACATTCGGGCAGGCAGGCATCGCAGTCAATACAAGTGTCGGGGTTAATTAAAAGCCGGTCGGAAAGTTCGTGAAAGGCTTCGACCGGACAAACCGCCGCACAGTCGGTGTATTTACATTCGATGCACGGCTCAACTACGATATACGTCATTTTCTAAAAATTCTCCTTGCAGTTTCTGACAATTAAATAATAATTTCTGTTACCGAAAAGCATAACTTGTCAAAGCGGGTTAGACAAGTGCTAAAATGCCGTAATAAATTAGTATTACGAGATTTCTACAATCGAGAAAAGCAAAATGAAAAACTTAAAAGCAGAACGCGAATTATCGCTGGATTTTTTGCGCGTCACCGAAGCCGCTGCCATCGAGTCGGCGAAAACGATGGGACAGGGCGACCGCAAATACTCCGATCACGTCGCCGTCGAAGCGATGCGCGAAGTGATGGACACCGTGCCGATGCGCGGACGCATCGTGATCGGCGAAGGCGAGCGCGACGAAGCCCCGATGCTCTATATCGGCGAGGAACTCGGCGGCAGGGATTATTCGGCGGACGTGCGCGAAACTTTCCCGGAAATTGACATCGCCGTTGACCCGCTCGAAGGCACGAATCTATGCGCGGTCGGCGCGAACAACGCGATTGCGGTTTTAGCGGCGGCGGAACGCGGCGGACTATTAAACGCCCCGGACATTTATATGGACAAAATCGTCGTCGGACCAAGCTGTCGCGGCGCGATTGATATTGAAGCTCCGGTCAAGCAGAATTTGAAAGCGATTGCCCGCAGTCTGAACCGCGACATCGAAGATTTAACCATTATGATGCTCGACCGCTCGCGTCATAAACAACTGATCCAGGAAGTGCGCGAAGCCGGCGCGCGGGTGCGCCTGATTTCGGACGGCGATTTGTCGGCGGGAATTTCGGCGGCGGTTGCCGGAACCAATATCCACGCGCTGATGGGCATCGGCGGCGCGCCCGAAGGCGTTCTGACCGCCGCCGCGATGCGCTGTCTGAACGGCGAAATCCAGGCGAAACTCGTTTTCGATCCGGAAAGATTGGGCGTTGACAAATCGAAAGTTCCACCGCAGGAAGAGGTGATGGAACGCCTGAAATCAATGGGCATCACCGACCCCGACAAAATTTACGACACCAACGACCTCGCGCCCGGCAAACGGATTATTTTCGCCGCGACCGGTGTCACCGACGGTTCACTCTTAAGAGGCGTAAGATTTTTCGGCTCCGGCAAACGCACGCACTCCGTCGTGATGACGACCGACACGCGAAATATCCGCTTCGTGGACACCGTCCACGTCGAAGGCGGACCGGACGCGGTGATTAGGTTTTAATTAGTGGTAAACGGTAAGTAAAGGATCGGATTTCGTTGATTACTCTTAAACTTACCACTTACCACTGTAATAAAGTGCCGGAAGCAATCGAAAATTACGTTCCGCAGAATCTCGCCGTCAAAATGCGGCGGCAGGCTTTCGTCGTGTGGAGCGTTTTCGCCTTGCTGATTTTTGCGTGGATTTTCTTGATTGTGCTTGCGCCGATTGCCGAAGCGAGCGGATCAAAAAGCGTTGCACAGCCGATTTATAAGTTTTTCAGTTTCATCTGTCATCAGATTGACGGACGTTCGTTCCACGTCGAAGAACATCCTTTGGCGGTTTGTTCCAGATGTTTCGGCGTTTATTGCGGGCTGCTTTTTGGTTTCTTGACTTACCCGTTGATCCGACGCATCGAAGAGACCGAACCGTTTCCGCGCTTCTGGCTTTTTCTGGCGATGATTCCGATGGGCGTTGATTGGTCGCTCGGCTTTTTCGATGTTTGGGCGAATACGCATTGGTCGCGCTTTTTCACCGGCGCGATTTTAGGCGCGGCTTGCGGATTGTTTATCGTTCCGGCTTTAGTCGAACTTTTTCAGCTTGCGGCGAGCCGCAGACAAGGAAAAAAGCTGTCAGGTTGACAGCTTTTTTGCATTACAAATTTATATTTTCGATACTAATCTTTGATAGTTTTTCTCGGTGCCGCCGCGAGACGCTCGCCACGCCCTTGATAGTAAACTTTATTATAGACGCTTTTTTCACCGGCTGACAAGTTTTATCGGAAATTTATTTTCGCCGCTCTGTAAAATGTAAATTTATAAAAATAAACGGTTTAACTTTTTGCCGTAAATTTTTTCGTCATTCGACCGATGGTTTGGTGACATATTTTTAATTGACTAACCGCCCGAAGAAGCGCAGAATTTAGTCTGTTCCCGGCAATCAGATCGAACAATAAAATGAAATTTAATCGAGAAAGCGCAGTTGAAAGAGCAAAAGCCGATTTAGCCGAACGCGCGGGCGCGGCGGCGGCTGAAATCGAAACGGTTTCGGTGACGGAAAAGGATTTTCCCAATATGTCGCTCGGCGCACCGGCGGCGGACGAAATGGCGGCGCAGATGATCTCGACCGGTTGGCAGATAAATCTGCGAACCGGCGGGACGGATTACGAGTATCGCGCCGATAAATATCAGCTTCGGCTTTATAATTTTGACGGAGCCAACTACGTTATCGAGTCGTGAAATAAGGGTTGAGGACTAAAGTTATGGAAGACAAAGAATTAAAGAAAAAACTGGCGAAGATTCCCGATGCGGACAAAAACGGCGATCCGATTTTCAAAATCGCCGATGCCGGCAAATCCGGCAAAAAATCCGACGGAAAATCGGCTGATGCCAAACGAAATTCTAAATAGTTTCCGGTCTTAACAGGAGTTTAATAGATGAATCGAAATAATTTTTGGGTGCATTTTTGCATCGCCGTCATCGTGATTACGTTCGCGGCGGTGTTGGGTCAGTTGAGATTATGGCAGTCGAAGCCGTTTTTTCAAGTTAATAACGCGACGAAAACAACGCCGAAAGCGATGGCACCGAAGCGTTCGGCGGACGACCGCCAGCCGGAAGTTCTGGTTAAGTTTCGTCCGAACGTCAGTGCGGGCGAAATCGAAAAAATCGCGGCGAAATATAACGACCGCGTGGAAGATAATATCGAAAGCGTCAAAGGTTTGACGGCGATTGACGACCTCGACGGCAGAGACGCGGAAACGGTCGCCGCGCAGTATCGGCAGATGTCGAACATCGTTTTGTATGCCGAAGCGGTGCAGAAAATCAGTCTGGACGACCCGATCAGTCCGGCGACTTCCCGTGCGTTTCCGCGTGAAAATACGGCGAACGCCAATCTGCCGGACGATCCGCTGTTCAATGACCAGTGGGCGTTGAACAACAGCGGGCAGAACGGCGGCAAAACGAACGCCGATATTAAAGCGTTGCTGGCGTGGGAGAAAAACAAAGGCAGTCAGAGCGTTGTCGTCGCCGTTCTTGACACCGGCGTTGATTATACGCATCCCGATTTGGTGGCGAATATGTGGACGCGCCCCGATAATGTTCCGCAATATACCGACGCGGAACTCGGAACTTATAATGATCTGCACGGCTTCAATGCGACCGACAACCAGGGCGATCCGATGGACGAAAACGGACACGGAACGCATTGTTCGGGCATTATCGGCGCGGAAGGCAATAACGGCGAAGGCATCGCCGGAATCAACTGGAACGTCTCGATTATGCCGCTCAAATTTATGGGGCGCGGCGGTTTCGGGACGACCAAAGACGCGATTGAAGCGATCAATTACGCGATTGACCGCAAACATAAAGGCGTGAACGTCCGGGTGATCAGCGCGAGTTGGGGTTCGACCGCCAATTCCAAAGCGTTGGAAGACGCGATTCGGGCGGCGGGCGAAGAAGGAATTCTGTTCGTCGCGGCGGCGGGCAACGACGGCACGAGCAACGACCGCAGTCCGCATTACCCGTCGAATTACGATTTGCCGAACCTCATCAGCGTCGCGGCTTTAGACCGCAACGACAACCTGGCTTCGTTCTCCAATTTCGGCGTGAAAACGGTTCACATCGCCGCGCCGGGCAGAGAAATTCTTTCGACCTGGCTGAACGACGATTATCGTGAAGCATCGGGAACTTCGATGGCAACGCCCTACGTCGCCGGTGTCGCGGCGTTGATCGTCGCCGAAGAGCCGAAAATCTCGGTTGAAAAATTGCGCGAGAAACTTTTGAAATCAGTTGATAAAATTGATGTTTTGAGCGGCAAAATCGAAAGCGGCGGGCGCATCAACGCGGCGAAGGCTTTGGAAAACTAATTTCGTTTGAAAAACCGATTACGGAAAGGCAGTCGCCCGACTGCCTCTTTTATTGGGCGCGAAACACCTCTTGTCAACCTCCGAACGAAATGACATAATGCGCTTGTCAATTGACCCGGGCGGAAACGAAAAGTGTTTTTCGGCACAACTCGCAAACAATTTATTCATCGGCGATTCGCATCGTTCATTTGCTTTGCGCTCGCCCTATTTACGTCTGTAATCGCCGAAGCCGAGCGGCTGCCGGTGAAAACCTACACGGTCGCCGACGGTCTGCTGCGCGATGATACTTATAAAATCAAACAGGATTCGCGCGGTTTTTTGTGGTTCTGCACGGCGAAAGGCATCTCGCGTTTTGACGGGGCGGAAATGACGAATTTCACCGCCGCCGACGGTTTGCCGAATCGCACCGTCCACGATTTTCTCGAAACAAAAAACGGAATTATCTACATTGCCACCGGCAACGGTTTGGCGCGGCTTAACCCGCAGGGCGTTCGCGCTTCGGCGGAAAATCCCCTATTTACCGCGCTTCTGCCCGACCACCCGCAAGCCGACGAAACTCTGACTTTGTATGAAGACAAAAACGAACGGGTTTGGGTCGGAACCTCCGACGGGGTTTACAAATTGATTGACGAAAACGGACGGATGACGTTTGAATTCGTGCCGCTCGGCGCGCCTTCAAAATCGCCGGGCGGAGCCATCGCCGAACCCGGACCGAACGCGCTTTACATCACCGCGATTCTCGAAGATCGGCATCGCCCGCTCTGGATCGGCACTTTCGGAAGCGGCTTATATCCTCGGTCGCCGAACGGCAACGTCCGGCGTTTCACCATCGCCGACGGGTTGAGCGATGACAAAATCACCGCTCTGCTCGAAACTCGTGCCGGGCGGCTGTGGGTTAGTTTGCGAAGCGATCAGACGGGCGGTTTATGCCGACTCGATCCGTTGGCGAACGAGCAGCCCGGTCGAGAAATGCTACACGACGAAAAACGGTCTCGGTTCAAATTGGATTCGGGCGATGCTGGAGACGAGCGACGGTCAGATGTGGCTGGCGACCGTTCCCGGTTTGTGCCGCTGGCAGGGCGAAGAGGGCGAGCCGGTCTGCAAAACCTACTCGGCGGCGAACGATTTGTGCGACGACATTCTCACTCTCGCTGAAGACCAAGACGGCAATCTGTGGATGGGTTCGCCGTACGGCGCGAAGAAAATCGCCCGTTACGGTTTTGCGACTTACAACGCGGCAGACGGATTGAATGATGACCGGAGCAATTCGATTTTTGAAAATCGGGTGGGTGAATTATTTGCCGTCGGCTTTCCGAAAACCAAGCGCGTCATCAGCCGTTTCGACGCGGACAAATTTTCTCCGGTCAAGCTGCGTTTGCCGGATTATGTTGATTATCACGGCTGGGGCTGGCAGCAAACCGTCTGGCAGGACGGCGCGGGCGCGTGGTGGATTCCGACCGGAGACGGGCTTTTTCGTTCGCCCGACCACACGAGGTTTGAGAATCTCGCCCGTGCCAAACTCGAAAAACAAGCAACTGGCGCGAAAAATCTCGAAGTTTTTCGGCTTTTTGAAGATTCACGCGGCGATGTTTGGATTGCCGCGACCGGAGCAGGCAATGAAATTCTGTGTTGGGAGCGGGCGAAAAACCTCTGGCACGACTTGACCGCGCAAGCCGGGTTTTCCGCTTATCGCGTCGGCTCGGCTTTTGCGGGAATCGCGTTCGGGATGGCAGCCGACCAACCGATTCCCAATGCCTTCGTTCCCTAAATCAGACAGCGATTTTCGGCATTAAGCAGTGGCGCGGAATCGAGAATTGCTATAAGATGATCGGCGGAGGGCGGCGGAGATTAGCGTGAACAAAGATTTGCACCGCTTCTTGCCGAATGGAGAATTATGTCCAGGCTTGATATAACCGGATAATTTGAAAAGAGTAACGGTAGATGTCGCATAACGGAAAATGTCCCGAAGCAGCCTCCGTCAATTTTCTGGAGAGTTAATTGAGATCGGCTAATAAATTCCGTAAAAATGCGGAAATTTTCTACATAATCAATTTCATCGAAAATTCAAAACAGGGCGAGACAAAACAATTATGAAATACCAGCAGACAATTCGAGCCGGATTTTCAGTCGTTTTATTTTTGGCGGCAATCTTTTGGTCTTCGTCAATTATTTACGCTGTGCCGGGCGACGTTGATTTGAGTTTTAATGCGGGCGTAATCACGTCCCAGTTTTTTCAGGACAGATTGAATGCGGTTGCCGTTCAGCCGGACGGGAAAATTTTGATCGGCGGATTTTTTAATGTCGTCGCCGGTGTTTCGCGGAACGGTTTGGCGCGGCTGAACGCGGACGGTTCGGTTGATACGACTTTTGTGCCGCCGC
>JAYVKL010000264.1:0-4671 GCA_043768465.1 Pyrinomonadaceae bacterium | reverse complement strand
CAAAAAATATCCAATAATAACCGCCGCTATGATAGCTATGCAAACAGGACTTAGTGTCGTTCCAATCGCTATTTCTTCAGCTAAAATTTCAACGCCCAGTGTTGACATATCAACTCCCAGTGCGGTTAGAGCTTCACCCATTTCAGGAAGCAATGCCTCCATTTCTATCGCAAAATTCTTGCCCGCATTATTTCTAATGACAGTGCAAATTGTTTTGTAAAAATTAGCAGCTTCAACCGTTTTTCCTGCTCTTACAGCTTCCCAGAATTTTGGAACCCAATGATTTACTCCTATATCTTTTGTCATTTTGGCGCATTTCCAAAGAAATTGGCGACTAACCGGACCTACTCCACCACCAGCCATATAATTATCCTCCTCAATATCTAGTTTTTTTAAGTAAAAAACTAATTCGCTTAATAATTAGCTTTCTCAACTACGCAAACTTTCTTGTTATTTCCTCTTAAAATCTCGAAAATGTTTGCCGTCGTTTCTAATTGCGTAAAGCTGGAGAAAAAAGTGACATCGCCGGACAACCTTTTGAGGCGCGAAACCTTTATTCTTTATTCGCATTGAACTTTTCAACGGAAAACGTGAATTGCAAAGTGTTTTCGATTACAATAACAGCCAAAAGTTTCTGCAAAAATTTTATGGCTGATGAACGGACGCACGATGTGACGAACATTTTACAGGAATGGCGCGGCGGTGATGAATCGGCAGCGGAACGGCTTTTTCCCATTGTTTATCAAGAACTCAAACGCCGTGCGCGTCAGTATCTGAACCGCGAACGCGGCAATCATACGCTTCAGCCGACCGCGCTCGTCCACGAAGCCTATTTGCGAATGGTGAGCCAGACCTCGTTGACGGCGGAAAATCGGGCGCATTTTTACGCGATTGCCGCCCGAACGATGCGGCAAATTCTCGTGGATTATGCCCGCTCGCACGCTTCGGAAAAACGCGGCGGCGCGGCAATTCGTTTGTCTTTAGATGACTTACAGATTCCGATTGAACAACGCGCCGCTGATTTGCTCGCGCTCGACGAAGCGTTGAAAGGCTTGGCACAATTCGACGAACGCAAATCCAAAATCGTTGAAATGCGGTTTTTCGGCGGATTAACGGACGAAGAAATCGCCGAAGTTCTACAAATCTCGATTCGCACCGTTCTTAGAGATTGGAAAACCGCCAGACTTTGGCTGCTCCGCGAATTAAACAACGTACCGCTTTAGATTTCGAGTTTCAGGGTTGAATCCGAAATCTGAAATCCAAAATCGCGTGTCACTTTCCGCCATCAAATTTCGCATTAGTCAATAATGGAAACGCAGGATTGGCATAAAATCGAAGAATTGCTGAACGCCGCGCTCGATCTCAAATCGGCGGCGCGGCAAAACTTTGTTGATAAAATTGATTCAATCGGTCTGCGTGGCGAAGTCGAATCGTTGCTCGCGCTCGAATCACAAGCGGATAACTTTCTGAAATCGCCCGCCGCCGCGCTTTCGGGCGATTTTTTCGAGGCGGACGACGCTGAAAACGCAGACGCGCTCGCCGGACAAAAAATCGGTAATTACCGAATTGTGCGCGAAATCGGACGCGGCGGAATGGGCGCGGTTTATTTGGCGGAACGGGCGGACGACGAATACACGCAAAAAGTGGCGATTAAGCTGCTGAAACGCGAACTCAATACGGCGGAATTTCGCCGCCGTTTTCGTCACGAACGCCATATTTTAGCCCGACTCGAACATCCGAACATCGCGCGGCTGCTCGATGCCGGAACGACTGATGACGGCTTGCCGTTTATCGTGATGGAATTCGTTGAAGGCGTGAACATTGACCGATTTTGCGACGAAAAAGGTTTGGGATTTGACGAACGTCTTCGATTACTCCGCACGGTTTGCGACGCGGTGGCGTTCGCGCATCGCAACCTGATTATTCACCGCGATTTAAAACCGTCGAACATTTTAGTCTCGGCGAATGGCACGCCGAAACTGCTTGATTTCGGAATCGCCAAACTTCTCACGCCCGAACTCGAATCCGACAGTCAAAATACCGTGACGAATTTGGGCGCGATGACCCCGGAATTTGCTTCGCCCGAACAAAAACGCGGCGAGATTGTAACGACGGCAACCGATATTTACAGCTTGGGTGTCGTGCTTTCAAAACTCGTTCAAATCCCGAAACCCGAAGTTCGAAATTCAAAGACGAACGAACAATCGGCGACCACCGCAAGTCAGCAAGCGGAAACCGCCAGCCGCAAACCGAAAACCGATTTGCAGGCGATTTTGCAAACTGCTTTGCGCGAAGATGCGGCGAGGCGTTATTTGACGGTGGAAAATTTTTCCGACGACCTGCGCCGGACACTCGCGGGTTTGCCGGTGGCGGCGCATTCCGACACGTTTTTTTATCGCACGGAAAAGTTTGTGCAGCGTCACAAACTCGGCGTTATTGCGGCGTTATTGATAATTTTGAGTTTGCTCGGCGGCGTTGCAGCGACGGTCTGGGAGGCGCGACGCGCCGAAATACAAAGAGTCCGCGCGGAAAAACACTTTGCGGAAGTGCGGAAGTTGTCCAATTCGCTGATGTTTGAAATCCACGATTCCGTCCAAAATTTGCAAGGTTCGACACCGACGCGGGAATTGATCGTGCGCCGCGCTCTCGAATATCTCGACGGTTTGGCGGGCGATTCGGGCGGCGACGCGAATTTGCAAATCGAACTGGCGACGGCTTACGAAAAAGTCGGCGATATCCAGGGCAATCCGTATTCGGCGAATCTCGGCGATACTGCCGGCGCAATGCAAAGTTATCAAAAATCCGTTTCGATTCTTGAAAATCTGCATAGCTCTGAAACTACGGAATCCCGAATAGCGTTAGGAAAAAGTTATCGCGCCGTCGGCGACATTCTGGAAGTCGAGGGCAATGTTCCTGAATGCGTCAATAATTATCGCCGTTCTTTACAGATTTTTGAAGATTTGGCGGCTCAGAACCCTGACCAAACCGAAGTTCAGCGCGAATTGTCACGGGCTTACGAAACCCTCGGCGCAGGTTTAGACCGAATGGAAACCGCCGACTTGGAAGCTCTGCAAAATTATCAAAAGAGTCTGGAAATGCTGTTAATTATGGTGGCGCAGAATCCCAACGAGCGTAAATTACGGCGAAGTCTGGCAGTAGAATATCTAAAGGTCGGCGGTGCTTTGGATTCAACCCGACCGGAAGCCGTCGGAGAGATAAAGAAAGCGATTGAAATTCTGGAAGATTTGTCGAATACGGACAAGACGAATGCCACCACCCGCCGTGAGGTTGCCCTTGCCTATCTCAAACTCGGAGACGCTTTGACAAGAGTGGAAAAATATACGGAAGCCTTGGAAGCTCACCGCCGCGCATTTGCGATTCGACAGGAAATTGCCGCTCAAGACCCTCAAAACAAACAAGCCCAATTTGATTTCGGCGTGGCTTTTATAGCTTTAGCGGAAGCCGCGACGAACACTGGCGACACCAGGCAGGCTCTCGCCGATGCCGGAAAAGCACAGGATATTTTGGAAAAGTTATCAAAAGATGATCCCGACAATGCGATTTACCGGCGCAATGTCGGCAAAAGTTACGAAGGATCGGCTGTCGCCTCCGAACAGGCGGCGCAAGATAACAAAATCAACATCGCCGAACGCCGCCGAAATTGGCGGGAAGCGCGTGATTGGTATCAGAAAACGCGACAAGTTTTTGTCGAACTGAAAAATCGCAATGAACTCCAACCGCGAGATGATGCCAAGATTGATAAATTTAACGAAAATATCAGCAATTGTGAGAAATTCATCAAGTGAAAAAGGGGAACTCGGCGGCTGCCCTTTTTCACTTTTCCGGTTTTGAAATAAACCCGCTCCGAAAATCTACGTTTTCTTCAACCCCAAAAATCACGGCAGATAAGCCGCCGGAATCGGCACGTCGGTCGGTGCGCCGAATGACACGCCGAACACCGAATTGTCGCTTGACCGCAAACCATACCAAACGCCGTTTCTGAAAATCACCAAGTCGGTTTTGCCGTCGTTGTCGTAATCCGCCGGCACGGGTTTATCTCCGGCTTGCCCGAACGAAACGCCGCTAAATTGATTGTTGGCGGAGTTTAGATAATACCAAACGCCGCTGCAGAAAACGGCGATGTCAGCTTTGCCGTCGTTCGTGAAATCGCTATAAATACCGTTGCGCGATGAATTAATGTTTTGCGACACCAGAGCGCGAGGCGAAACATCGCCCAAGTTTGCGACACCTGCGCCGATCAAGTTAAATTTGCCGTTTGGACGAAGAAGGATATGACCGACCGAAATTGGCTGGGTTTGGTTGACGGTAAAGACGGGCAAATCGGCTCTGCCTCTCGGATTATTGAAATCAAAATTTACATTGCCGAATGAATTATCGGGTGAGCCGTTCGGATTAAGGCGTGAAACCGGATAATTAGTCGCCCGGTCAATGGCAAGAATTTTGCCGTCCGGCTGAATTGCTTTGATGTAAAGCGGCCTGTTAATAGAAAGCCCGGTGTAACTCATTCCTCCGTTTGTGCCGAATGATGTGTCAACCGACAAATCGTTGGGGGGTAGTGGCTCAATCACAAGAGAGGTAATATACTTTTTGTTATGGTTAATCTGAAATGTTTTCATTGTCAAAGCGAAAATCTGGTTCGCAATGGAAAAA
>JAYVKL010000263.1:0-10515 GCA_043768465.1 Pyrinomonadaceae bacterium | reverse complement strand
GACAGATTTATCTTAAAGTATTTTTTCGGCAAAAACCTCGATTTCATTGATTAAATCGGGAAAATTTAGCTTAAGATTTAACTGTCTGACTACTTATATTCTGCGATCTATCTAAAAATTTGTATGCCAAATCTAAGGTATTCCACCGAATTTAGCAAGCCATCTTACGCGACTCTTGGTAACTGCGGGAAATGCCCGGCTAACGAACTATCAGACTCCAAAAAATTTCGTGAAAAGAATTCGCTTGGCAATAGGATTCGTCCAATGTTGAAAGTCGGAGATGATTTCAAATGCCGCAAAACAAAAAAAGCGCGAGCCGGGAAAATCACTTCTCCCGACTCGCGCTTTCTAATTTTCGACCGACCTCAAACGTATTTTCCGACGACTTTGGCAATCGCTTCACGCGACACCGCGCCGACGATGCGTTCCTGTTCCTGACCGCCTTTAAAGACGATCAGCGTCGGAATGCCGCGAATGCCGAAACGCTGCGGGACGTTCGTGTTTTCGTCCACGTTCATTTTGAAAACACCGGCTTTATCGCCGTATTCCTGCGCGACCGCTTCGACCGATGGCGCGATCATCCGGCACGGTCCGCACCATTCCGCCCAAAAATCCACCAGCACGGGTTTGTCCGAACCGAGAACGTCGGTTTCAAAATTAGTGTCGGTTGCTTCTTTTACAAATTCACTCATTTATAATCTCCTGTTGCTAATCTAAAATTTGAGTTTAGATGCCGTTTTATCACACTAAAGATGCCTTCAGGCTGATCTCCGCGCCGCTCAAAACCTGCGAAACCGGGCAGGTTTTTTTCGTCTCTTCGGCGATCTTTTGGAACTCTTCGTCTTCGAGTCCGTCAACTTTAGCTTCCGTCACCAAATCAATATTCGGGATGACAAAGCCGTCGCCCTGTTTTTCGATTTTGACGTTCGCCGTCGTGTGAATATGCGTCGGCGCGTAACCGGCTTTGCCGAGATTTCCCGACAACGCCATCGTGTAACAGCCGGCGTGTGCCGCCGCGATTAGCTCTTCGGGATTCGTCGCCGTTCCTTCGTCTTCCGAGAAACGCGACTTGAACGAATACGCGCCTTCAAACGCGCCGCTGCCGAGTTTCACTGTGCCCTTGCCATCCATAATGCCGCCGTCCCAGTCGGCTTCCGCTTTTCTTGTAAAATTCATAATTTGGTTCTCCCTGATCTTTTTATTTTATCAAACTTCAATCGGTTATGCCTTTTCGGTAATCATTTTCGTCAAAGTGATTTGCGGCGGTTCGGCGGCAAAACCTTCGACCGCGGCGAAAAATTCTTTGAAAAAAGATTTTTCAAAATGCTCGTCTATCGCGGCTTTGTTCGCCCACGTTTCGTGCCAGATGAAAACCGTCGGATCATCAATCGCCTGGTGAATGTCGTAATTCACACAGCCTTTTTCCGCCCTCGAATCCGCCACGATTCCCAATGCCGCTTTTTTGGTTTCGTCAACCGCGTTTTCCTGAACTTTCAACCGCGCCACAATAACTATTTTTTCATCATTCATCTGATTATTCTCCTTAAAAATCGTTTTCCAAAACGACTCGATACCGCGCCTTGCCGCTTCCGAGCCATTCAAACGCTTTGTTGATTTGCGACATTTTATAGTTTTCCCGTGACCGTCTCGATGCTGTGCCGGGCGCAGAATTCAGGATACATTTTTTAAATTGGACACTGTTTTCTATCCTGAGTTTCCTGTTTATCCTGTTAGATTCCCGTGAAAATTAGCGATTTACACTCGCCATCATCGCTTCGGGATAGCGCAAGCCGCTCGCCGCGTCTTTCGGAAAAACGTCTTCAATCGCCGCCAGTTCTTCTTTGCTCAAACTAATTTCGGCGGATTCGGCATTGCTCTCCAGATATTTGCGCCGTTTCGTTCCCGGAATCGGCACGATGTCATCGCCCTGCGCGAGAACCCAAGCCAGCGCAAGTTGCGCTGCCGTCGCGTTTTTTCCTCGCGCGATTTCGGTGATCTTCGCCACCAACTGCATATTCTTATCAAAATTCTCGCCTTGAAAACGCGGCGACTGCCGACGATAATCGTCTTCCGCTAAATCCTCAAACTGCTTGATTTCCCCGGACAAAAATCCGCGACCCAGTGGCGAATATGCGACGAAACCGATGTTCAATTCACGACAAGCCGCCAGCACATCGTTATCTTCGACATCGCGCGTCCAGAGCGAATACTCCGACTGTAAAGCCGTGATCGGATGGATTTTTACAGCGCGTCGCAAAGTTTCCGCCGACGCTTCCGACAATCCGAGATACTTAACTTTTCCTTCTTTAACGAGTTCCGCCATCGCGCCGACCGTCTCCTCAATCGGCGTTTCCGGGTCAACGCGATGCTGATAATAAAGGTCAATCGCCTCGATTCCGAGCCGTTTTAAACTGCCTTCAACGGCTTGCCGCACATATTCCGGTTTGCCGTTAATGCTGCGTTTAGTCGGATCGTTCGGGTCTGTTTGAATCCCGAATTTCGTCGCAATAATGAATTCATCGCGCTTGCCTTTAATGGCTTTGCCGACCAATTCCTCATTCGTGTGCGGACCATACATATCCGCCGTGTCGAGAAAATTCACGCCGATTTCCAACGCCCGGTGAATTGTCGCCATTGATTCTTCGTCATCGCGCCCCGAATAAAACGCCGACATTCCCATACAGCCGAGTCCGACGGCTGAAACCTCCAAACCACTGCCCAATGTTCGTTTGTTCATATTTGTTTTCACATCCAAAAAATTTATCTTTTTTCGGCGGAGATTAATTTCACTTAGTATTTACATCACCCTGCTAATGTCCGTATCCGTTGCCGGATCAGTTTCAACTTCCGGTGCATCTTCGTCCGGCGGCTTTGGTTTCGCTCCGATTCCCATTCGATAAACTAAATTTGCTTTGAAGTCGTCAAAAGCACTCGACACCATCGAATCGTATAAATTGCCTTTGTCCACCAACATTTCCTTTTCGACATCTATTTTGCCGGAAAGGTCTGTCACCGAATTGCTGTCATAGATGATGTGATTTGCCGGCAGAGATGTCAGTGAAAAATCATATCTCTGCGGCTGATTCGGAGTTCGCACACTAAAATCCCAGTCAATAAAGATCCCCGGACTCCAGGTGCGGTCAACGCCCGGCAACTTCTTTTCTCTTGGATCGTAATAAATCGAATCTTTTGAGCCGATTTTATATTTCACCAAAAAATTAACGCATTCGTCGCCGCACTCGCCGGAGAACTCCAAAATATCGTCAGGGATGACTTCTTTAAAAGCACTCTTGACAACTGCCAATAAGTTACCTTCGCGGCGAATCATCTTGGCTTCGGAAAAGGTATCGTCGAACGGCAAAATTTTCTTCACGCCGTATTCCTTTTTCAGTTGTTCGACAATATCCGGCGGGATTTCATTTCGCCGTTCAAAAACAACTTTGACGCGGTAATTCTGCGTTGTTTTGGCATATTTCAGAGTTTGCAAAACGGCATCCGCCGCTTTTTGATCGTAGCCTTCATTTAATGAAATTCGATATTTTTGTTCGGCGGCATCGTAAAGATTTTGAACTTTTTCCTGAGCCGCGCCCGCCCAACGCCCTTGCGAATGGGTTTGCAGATAGGTTCTGAACGACGAAGCGCGATTGCCCGATTCGGCAGCTTCCCAACTTTTTTTATCGTCGTAATAATTATTCAGCGAAGCCGCTCCGAACATCATTCCGCCGGTAAGCACTACCGAAGCCGCCGCCGTCAGCAATTTATTCAAATTTTCGCTCGGCGCATTCGCCTCCGATTGCTGAAACTGATTTTTTAATTCGAGAAAATCGTCGTTCGAGTCGAGATACTCCGCATCATTTCGTGCCATCGCTTCAGCAAACAATTTTTTATAATGATAGATTTGCTCGATTGTTTCCTCACCGCTTTCAATACCTTTAACATCGAAAGTTTTCGTCGCGCCCTGCTCAAACGATAAAGTAATTTTTGTGACCGCACTTTTGTTACTTTGATATTGACGAACTCCTTTCGCTCTATCCAGTCGGTCTAAATCCCAATACTGAACATCGTTAAACTGCATTTCAATTACATAATACGGCGTAATCAGCAGATAACTTTTTGACAGCGAAGTGAACCATCGGACGATTATATAAAGCTTATAAAGCAGTAAATAGAACGCGGCGAGTGAAACCACCGTAAAGAAAACCGTCTGAAAGTCGCTCCATAGATAATCGTCCGCCAAATAAAAAACCAGCGCGATCCAGACAAACGCCGCCGCGATTAAAAACGGTGCGCCCAGAATACCGGCAGTCTTAAAAGCGAGACCTTCACCGCCGCCTCCGCATTGCCTTTCTAAAAGCCGCTCCTGAATCTGTTTCGGCAAACCGTCGAATTTCACACGATTCGGAGTCTGCGTCACATTTTGATTTTGCGTCTGCTGATTCATTCGGTAGATATTTTCATCTCATTTCCGGCAGCAGCGTATGATCGCCGAAATTTCCGCGCACCGGCTCGCCGTTCGGGCTGTTCGTCACCGCTTCGACCAGCAGTTTTCCGCCGACGAAACAGCCTTTCCACGATTCGCCGATGCCGCCGAAAACCTCTTCGTTGTCGCCGCGTGAACGCATTTTGTTGATTCCGACTTTGAAGGCGCGAATCTCTTTTGCCGTGTGCGCCGCAAATTTTTCATCGTCCGACGCGATTGCCGCGACCAAGGCTCCGTTCGAGATATTCATCTCGCCGACCAATTCTTCCACGCGGTCAACCAACACAATCGAATCAATCGGACCGAACGGTTCGCGGAAATAGAGATTCGCCTGACGCGGCAGATTAACCAGCGACTTCGGCGCGAAATATGCCGATCTATCTTGCTTCGGCAAGAAATTCGCGTCGTTTAATTTCCCGTCAAAAAGCGGTGTCGCGCCCGTTTTTAAAGCATTTTCAAATAAATCGTTCAACTCCTGAACTTGTCCTGATTTAATCACCGGACCGAAATCCAGTTCCGGCAGTTCGTCGTCTTTTTTATCAACCAGCGTCGGATTACCGATTTTCAAACTGTTCAAAACGCCGAGATGAGTTTCCAGAAAGCGCGGAAATAAATCGCGCTGAACGACAAACCGAACGTAAGCCGTGCATCGCTGTTTGCCGTAATCAAAACCTTTTTTGAGTTGTTTCGCCAACGCTTCCCAATCGGAAAAATCCCAGATTCCGTAAGTATTGACACCTTCCATCTCCAACATATAACGCTTGTTTTTATCAACCAACTGCGCCGCGATATTGCGCCCGCTGTCGCGCCCGCCGACGAACGAAAGGCAATCAATATGCTCGTTTCGCACCAGCACTTCGCTTAATTCGCCACCCGAACCCGATACGAGCGAAACCGGCAGACCGCATCTTCGCGCCAGCGCAAACGTCAGACTCAACGAGATAAATCCGCCGTCCGTCGGCGTTTTCGCAATCACCGAATTGCCCGCCAAACACTGTGTTAAAACCGCGTGCATCAAGACCGACATCGGATAATTCCACGACGCGATATTGGAAATCAAACCCAACGGCGTGCGTTTTTCGAGCATCGTTTCGATGTTTGCGACATACCACCGCACGCCGTCAATCGCCCGATCAATGTCGGTGAACGCGAGTTTGTAAGTTTTGCCGATTTCCCACATCAGCAGTTTGGCAATCAATTCGACGTGCGTTTGCAGTAAATCCAAACATTCCGAAACGCGTCGCTTGCGCTCGTCCAAATCGGTTTTCGACCAGTTGCGAAACTCCGCGCCCGCAAATTCGACGGCTTTCAACGCAGCCTTTTTATCAAGCATCGGCAGTGCGCCCAAACTCGAACCGTCAATCGGCGAATTAAATGCCTTTGGCGTTCCCGCAAACTTCCATTCGCCTTCGACCAGATTCAAAAAATTACCTTTCGCGTCGAAAATCTCCGGCGCAGCGGTTTTCATTTGATTCAGCAATCCCTTAAATTCTACCTTCGGGGAAATAATTTTCGTCATAATTTACTCCTTTAACTCGGTTTTGGTTGATTGTATTTTCGTTCAATATCTTAACGCAAAAGCCGGAGTGAAAAGGGAATAATTCTTTCACAAATTAGATTTGTTCGGAATGTTGAACGCTATTTCAACATTCCGAACTTAGTCAGCCGCCGATTCCTTCGGACTTCGCTTCTGCCAAGGTCGGATAATCGGTGTAGCCTTTTTCGCCCGGCGTGTAAAAAGTTGATTCGTCCGGCACGTTTAATTCGGCGTTGACAGCAAATCTCTCCGGCAAATCCGGGTTCGCCAGAAATTTCGTGCCGTAAACAATCGCGTCCGCGCCGTTTTCCGCCAGCAGTTTCGCGCCCGAATCTCGGTCGAAACCGACTCCGGCAAAATACACGCCGTCGTAAATCGGGCGCACCACCGGATGCCAATTTTTATTCGGGTCGAAAGTTCCGATATGCAGATACGCTAGATTCCGATTGTTCAATTCCTTAACGGCGTAATCGTAAAGTTCCGCCGAATCGGTCTCTTTCATATCGTTGAATTCGCCGCCCGGCGACAGCCGCAAACCCGTTCGATGATCGCCGATTTCCGCGATCATCGCGTCCAGAACTTCCAGCAAAAACCTCGATTTATTTTCAAGCGATCCGCCGTATTCGTCCGTCCGTTGGTTCGTGTTCGTCGCCAAAAATTGCTGCACGAGATAACCGTTCGCGCC
This sequence comes from Pyrinomonadaceae bacterium, assembly GCA_043768465.1. Classification (GTDB taxonomy): domain Bacteria; phylum Acidobacteriota; class Blastocatellia; order Pyrinomonadales; family Pyrinomonadaceae. The sequence continues at coordinate 3,813 of JAYVKL010000263.1, read as the reverse complement.
GTGCAGTTCCACGCCGTCAAATCCGGCATCAACCGCATTTTTCGCCGATTTTGCGAAGTCTTTGATGATTTGTTTGATTTCGTCCGTCGTCAATTCACGCGGTTCAACGAAATCTTTCATCCCGTCGTCGGTGTAATTTTGCCCGTTCGCTTTAACTGCGCTCGGCGCGACCGGCTGCACATTTTCCGGCAGAAAATCCGGCAGCGCGATTCTGCCCGTGTGAAAAATCTGCATAAAGATTTTTCCGCCTTTTTCGTGAACCGCGTCCGTAACTTTCCGCCACGATTCGATTTGCTCCGCCGTATAAATTCCCGGCGTTCTGACGTAACCTTTCGCCATCGCCGAAACATTGGTCGCTTCGGTGATAATTAATCCGGCGGAAGCTCTCTGCGAATAATACTCGACCGCGATTTCCGGCTGAACACCCGCGTCGTCGGCGCGGCTGCGCGTCATCGGCGCGTAAACGATTCGATTTTTTAGCTCCGTATTCCCAATTTTCAATTTATCAAATAATGTCGTCATTTTATTTCCCTCTTGTGGTTGTAAAAAAAGACTTACCACGGCAAAACGCCTTGATCGTCGAAATAACCGCCCGTCGCGCCGCTCTCGTCGAGCGTCGCCAAATCCGTAATGATTGACGCGCCTTCGGCAACGGTTTTCGTGCCGCTGTTGCCGTTCAAATCCGTCGCCGTATAACCCGGATCGGCGGGGTTAACTTTAATGTTTGCATCCTTTAACTCGTGCGCCAAAATCACCGTAAAAGCGTTGAGCGCAGTTTTTGACGAATTATAGGCGAGCGGTTTGACGGCGGAATATGCCCAATTCGGATCGCTGTTCTGCGTCAGCAACCCAAACCGCTCGAAACATTAACGATGCGCCCGCTTTCCGATTTTTTAATCAACGGCAGAAAAGCCTGCGTGATCGCAATGACACCGAAAAAATTCGTGTCAAAAGTTTTTCGTATGATGTCCAAACTAAGTTCGCTTGCCTTCTCGGTCGAATCGAGCGCGATTGTCGCGTTGTTGATTAAAACATCAAGTTTGCCGTATTTTTCGCCCACCTTTTCCGCCGCCGATTTAATCGTTTCCGCGTTCGTCACGTCAATCTTTACAAAATCCGCGTCAAAACCCTCGTTTTTTAATTTTGCAATCGCTTCCGCACCTCTCGTTTCATCACGCGCACCGACCAGAACCGTGTAACCTTTCGCGCCCAACTGCCGCGCCGTTTTAAAACCGAGTCCTTTATTTGCGCCCGTAATCAAAACTGTTTTTTTATTTTCACTCATACTTTATTTACCTTATTTCGCCGCCAAAACCGCCGCCCGAATTTTACTTAAACGGTGCAGCCAGCGGTCGTAATTCTCCGCCTTGTTGATGATATATTCGGCGACTTCCGGGTGCGGCAGAATCAAAAAAGTCTGCGCCTCCAACGCTTTAATCACTGCGTCGGCGCAGGCTTCGACTGTAATCGCTTCCGCCATCAAAAAATTTTCCGGCATCCCGTCCGCACTCGCAATCAAATTCGTTTTCACGCCCTGCGGACACAAACACGAAACGTAAATTCCTTTGTCGGTATACTCAATCGCCAGATTTTCCGCCAGCGCGACCGCCGCGTGTTTGGAAACAGCGTAGGGCGCGGCAGTCGGATGGGTCAGCAGTCCCGCCGCCGAAGCCGTCATTAAAAACGCGCCGCCGCCGTTTTCAAGCATCGAAGGAAAAATCGCCCGCGCCAAGTAGATGTGCGACAGAACATTAATTTCGTAAATTCTCTGCCAGACTTCATTTGAAACTTCCAAATTCCCGTCCGCACCGCCGATGCCCGCGTTTGAACAGACAAAATCAATTCGCCCGAACTCTTCCAGAATTTCTGCAATGACACTTTTAATTTGACTTTCATCGCTGACATCAAGCAAACAAGCTTTGCCGCCGACGCTTTCGGCGACTTTCTGCGCGTTCGCAAAATCCGTATCCGCGACGATAATTTGCTTCGCGCCGTCCGCGTGAAACCGCTCGCACAAAGCCTTCCCGATGCCGTTCGCGCCGCCCGTTACAATAATTATTTTGCCTGCCACATTCATAAGTTTTCCAGCCGCGAACAAACACGACGAGTTACGAAAATCGGAACATTTTAACCGCAGATTTACGCAGATGAACGCAGATAAAAATTTGATGAACCCAACTTTGTTCTACCCGCTTCCATCTCTAAAAATCCGTGTTTGTTGACTCAAAGCGAAACCGGGTAATTTCATTTCTGCGTTTTCTTATTTCGTGTCTTTTTCGTGTTTGTTCGTGGCTATCTCCCGATTAAGCCGCTAATCTTACCGCTTTTTCCCGCCAAACATCGGCGACGATTTGATATGAACGAAGCCGCGCCGCGTGGTCGAACGTCATCGCGTTAATCATCAATTCATCAGCATTTGTTTCTGCTAAAAATTGATCGAGCTTTGTCTTTACTGTTTCCCGGTTTCCAATGATTGACCCGCCGACCCGCGACTGCACCAAAGCCTTTTCCTGCGCCGTCCAAATCCCTTCCATCGAATCAACCGGCGGCTGAATTCTGCTCGGTTTCCCGCGAATCAAATTCAAAAACGATTGGTGCTGCGAAGTCGCCAGACGATTCGCTTCGGCATCGGTTTCGGCGGCGAAAACATTCAGCGCGACCATCGAATACGGCTTACGAAGCGCGTCCGACGGCTGAAAATTTCGACGGTAAAGTTCGAGCGCGGGCAATAAAGATTCCGGCGAAAAGTGCGCCGCAAATGCGAACGGTAAACCTAATTGTCCCGCCAACTGCGCCGAAAAACCGCTCGATCCCAAAAGCCAAATCGGAACCTTCAAACCGCCGCCGGGAACGGCTCGGACGCGCTGATTTTCAACCGGCTGTTGAAAGAAAAACCGCAGTTCTTCGAGCAATTCGGGAAAATCATCGCCGTCCGTCTGCAAAGTTCGCCGCAAAGCCCGCGCCGTCATTTGATCGCTGCCGGGAGCGCGTCCCAGCCCTAAATCAATCCGGTTCGGATACAAACTCTCCAGCGTTCCGAACTGTTCCGCGATCACCAACGGCGCGTGATTCGGCAGCATAATCCCGCCCGAACCGACGCGAATTTTTGATGTTCCGGCGGCAACGTAACCGATTACCACCGAAGTCGCCGCGCTCGCAATGCCCGGCATATTGTGATGTTCGGCGAGCCAAAACCGGTTGAATCCGAGCCGTTCGGCAGTTTGCGCCAAACTTAAGGTTTTGCGAAACGAATCCGCCGGGCTTTCGCCTTCGATCACCGGCGATAAATCCAGAACCGACAACGGAATTTCAGAAAGTTTTTTCATAAAGCTAAATTCTCCGAAACAGGAAGAAATTTTTAACCGCAGATTTCGCGGATGAACGCAGATAAGACGAAGATTTTAATTTTGTAAACGCTTTTATCTATTTTGATTTATCGGCGTTTATCGGCGTAATCTGCGGTTAAAAATTCCTCATCAACCACTACCAAGGCACCACGCCTTCGTCGTCAAAATAACCGCCCGTCGCGCCGTCGCTCGGCAGCGTCGCCAAATCCGTAATCACCGACGCGCCCTGTTCGACGGTTTTCGTGCCGCTGTTGCCGTTCAAATCCGTCCTCGTGTAACCCGGATCGGCGGAATTGACTTTGATATTCGCGTCTTTTAATTCGTGCGCCAAAATCACCGTAAAGGCATTCAGCGCGGTTTTCGACGAATTGTAAGCCAGCGGTTTGACGGCGGAATATGCCCAATTCGCGTCGCTGTTTTGCGCGAGCGAACCCAAGCCGCTCGAAACGTTGACGATGCGCCCGCC
>JAYVKL010000262.1:0-21387 GCA_043768465.1 Pyrinomonadaceae bacterium | reverse complement strand
CGGTTCGGCGGATTTTGGAATTTTTGTCACGCGCCCGAATGTGTTTCTCCCATCAAAAAATTGTAATATAGAAAATACGACGGACAGAAGGGTTTTCGGCGAGCGAACTTACGAAACACGTTTTGAGCGTTTCTGCGGTCGGCATTAAAATTACAATAACTATGAATAAAGCAGTAACATTGGGCGAATTAAAGGCAAGCGGTTATCAAACTCGTTCGGTCAAAGACGAAATGCGGGCGAATTTGATAGATAAGTTAAAATCCGGCGAACAGCTTTTTAAAGGCATCATCGGTTTTGAAGAGTCGGTCATCCCGCAACTTATCAATGCGGTTTTATCGAAACACAATCTCATTCTTCTGGGAACGCGCGGGCAAGCTAAAAGTCGGATTATCCGGCAGTTGACCGAATTATTGGACGAGGAAATTCCGATCATCGCGGGTTCGGAAATCAGCGACGATCCGTTTAAACCGCTGTCCGCTTTCGGCAAACTAACCATCGCGGCGGACGGCGACGCAACCGAAATCGCTTGGGTCAAGCGCGATTCGCGGTTCGTCGACCCACTCGCCACGCCGGACGTTACAATTGCCGACATCATCGGCGACATTGACCCGATTAAAGCGGCGAAAGGCGGACATCTTTTGTCGGACGAATTGACGATTTTTTACGGCTTACTGCCGCGAGCCAATCGAGGGATTTTTGCGATTAACGAGCTGCCCGATTTAGCGGGGAAAATCCAGGTCGGACTGTTCAATATAATGCAGGAAGGCGACGTGCAGATTAAAGGTTTTCCGGTGCGTTTGCCGCTCGATGTAATGTTGGTTTTTTCGGCGAACCCAGAAGATTACACGGCGCGCGGGAAAATTATCACGCCTTTAAAAGACCGCATCGGCGCGGAGATTGCGACGCATTATCCGAAAGACCTCGGTTTAGGAACGGCGATTACCAAACAGGAAGCGTGGACGAAGCGCGGCGGTTTCGACGGATTCAGCATCGAGATTCCCGACTTTATTTCCGAAACCATCGAGCAAATCGCATTTGAAGCCCGCGACGATCAGCGCATTGACAAGCGTTCGGGCGTGTCGCAGCGTTTTCCGATCACGGCTTTGGAATCAGCCGTCTCCAACGCCGAACGCCGCGCCATTATCACCGGCGAAAGTGAAATCGTGCCGCGTATCTCCGACGTTTACGCCGCTTTGCCTTCGATGACCGGGAAAATGGAACTCGAATACGAAGGCGAGCAAATCGGAGCGCAGAAGTTGACTAAGGATTTAATCAAAAAAGCGGCGGGTTCAATTTTTGAAGGCTTCTTTTTGGGAATTGATTTTGAGCCGACCGTGCGCTGGTTCGACGAAGGCAACAAATTATTATTGAGCGACACGGCTTCGGCGACCGAAGGCGCGATGTTGCTCGATGCCGTTCCCGATTTGATTGATTCGACGCGCACGACTCTGGATGTCGGAAAAGACGATAAGGCGACGCTGGTTTCGGCTTGTGAATTCGTCCTCGAAGGTCTTTACGCCCAAAACAAAATCGCCCGCAACGAAGAAGGCGGCTACGAAGCGATGACCAAAACCCGGCGCGACCGGCGCGGTTTGATTTATGACGATTTGACCGATTTGGAAGGTTATAACTAAAAGCGGCGGTCAAGGAAAATGAATCAAATTTCGTCGGAGAAAACCGTTGAAGAACGCCCCGCCGAACTGCGCGAAAAGGCGCGGCGGCAGGGCGTTAAGCCGATAGAGAAAATCGAAGATTTATACAGCAATTACGTTCTCGAAGATTTTGAGGTTGACGAATTTTTAGAAACGGGGCGTGAAATCCGTGGTGAACAATAAATTTTATGCGTTATTTACGGTTATTTTTGCTTTCGATTTTCTTATTCACGGCGTGTCAAAAAGCCGGGACGCAATCGCAAAACGCTTCGACCGAAGCGAAACATTACCCGTTCAAGGGCAGAGTCGTCTCGGTTGATAAAGCCAATAAAAAGGCGACCATCGCGCACGACGAGATTCCGGGTTTTATGGACGCGATGACGATGGCTTTTCCCGTCAAAGACGATTGGGTTTGGGAGGATTTGTCGAAGGACGCGGAAATCAAAGCCGATCTGGTGGTTGATAAAGACGGTTTCTGGCTGGAAAAAATCGGCATCTCCGCCCTGCCGAATCCGAATCAAACGCCGCTTCCCGCCCGCGAAGATGTCGCGCAAATCGGCAATCAGGTTCCCGATTTTACTCTGACCAATCAGGACGGCAAACGGATTTCGATCAAGGATTTTCGCGGCAAAGCGACCGCGATTACCTTCACTTATTCGCGCTGTCCGCTGCCGAATTACTGTATTTTAATGTCAAAAAATTTCTCCGATCTGGCGAATCAGTTGAACGACAACGCCGATTTGAAGGATAAAATCCGGCTGCTCAGCATCTCGTTCGATCCGGCGACCGACACGCCCGCCAAACTCAAGGAATACGGGCGCGGCTATCTGGGCAAAACCTCGAAAACCGATTTCACCGTTTGGCAGTTGGCGACCGGAACCGACAAGGAAGTCAAAAGCATCGCCGACTTTTTCGGTTTGCGTTATGAAGTTGACCAGAACGACAAAACGCAGTTCAATCATTCGTTGCGAACCGTCGTCGTCGCGCCCGACGGCAAAGTCCGAAAAGTTTTCGCGGGCAACGAATGGACGATTAGCGAACTGCTCAAAGAATTGCAGTCAACGCTTTAACACGGCGGCAATTTGGGGAAACCTCAAAATAATGCGGGACAAAATACTTCTTAACGAAGCCGGGAGAATTAAAGAACTCGAAAGCTATCAGATTCTCGACACCGATTCCGAGCAGGTTTATGACGACATCGTCGAATTGGCTTCGGAGATTTGCGAAACGCCGATTGCGCTGATTAGTTTGATTGACAGCGAGCGGCAGTGGTTCAAATCGAAAATCGGCATCGAAGACGCGGAGTTGCCGCGCGTTTCGGCATTTTGTTCACACGCCATTCTGCATCCCGACCAGCTTTTTTTAGTGGAAAACGCGCAAACCGACCGGCGGTTTGCCGATAATCCGTTCGTGACGGGCGAGCCGCACGTCAGATTTTACGCGGGTGCGCCGCTCACGACCGAAAGCGGCGAAGCCCTCGGAACGCTTTGCGTGATTGACCGCGAACCGCGCGGGTTAACCAAAAAACAGAAACTCGCTCTGCGCGTGCTGGCGCGGCAGGTCGTCGCGCAGTTAGAGTTGCGGCGCACCATCCGGCAAATGCGGGAAGCCGAAGCGCGGCAGGACAAAATCGAAAAGGCTTTGCGCCAAAGTGAAGCCCGTTTTCAGGCGTTTATGAACAATACGCCCGCCATCGCTTATATGAAGGACGAAGCAGGACGGCTCGTTTACATCAACAAAACTTTTCAACGGCTTTTTGAACTCGAAGAGAGCGAAATACTCGGCAAAACCGATTTCGATTTTCTGCCCGCTGACGTGGCGACCGCCATGCAGGAAAACGACGCGCTGGTTTTATCCGAATGGAAATCGGCGGAGATCACGGAAAACGTTCCTACGCCGGACGGTTCGGCGAGTCATTGGCTGAGTCTGAAATTTCCGTTTATTAATGCGAACGGCGAAAAGTTCGTCGGCGGCGTTTCGATTGACATCACGGCGCGCAACCTCGCCGAAGAAAAACTCAACGCGAGCGAGCAGCGGTATCGTCATTTGTTTGAACTCAGTCCGGGTTACATTAATGTTCACGGTTTAGACGGCGTGGTCATCTCGGTGAACGAAGCGGCGGCGGACGCGCTCGGCTATCAACCGGACGAAATTATCGGCAGGAATCTGGCGGATTTTATGATTCCCGCCGCGCGTCCGTTTTTTGCCGATTATTTGCAGCGGATGAGCCGCACGCCTCTGGACGAAGGCGTATTTTACGTGCTGACTAAAAACGGCGAGCGGCGCGTATGGCAGTATCGGAACCGTCTTTATAAAGAAACCGACGGTTCGGTTTATGTGATCGGCTACGCGCAGGACATCACCGAACTCAAACAATTTCAGGAAGAGCTGCGCGATTTGACGCTGACCGACGATTTGACGAATCTTTATAACCGGCGCGGTTTTTTCACGCTCGCCGGGCAGGCTCTGCGCTACGCCCGCCGCTCAAACAAGGACGGCATCGTTATTTACGCCGACCTGGACAATCTGAAAAAAGTCAACGATGAATTCGGACACGAAACTGGGTCGCAGATGATCGTTGACACGTCGAACATTTTCAAATCCTTTTTCCGCGATTCCGACATTGCGGCGCGGCTCGGCGGCGACGAATTCGTCATTCTCGTGCAGGACAGTTCGGCGGACGGCGCGGAAATCATCAAAGAAAGGCTGCACAAGGAAATCGAAAAATTTAATCGCAATAACTCGCGCCCGTTTTCGCTTTCCATCAGTTTCGGCATCGCGCAGTTCGACCCGAAAAGCGCGAAGACGATTGAAGAACTCGTTTCGGAAGCCGATAAATTGATGTATGTTCAAAAACAAATAAAAAAAGATCAGGCGGAAAAAGACAGCGACACCGGTCAGAACAGCGAGCGGTAGCGACCCGGTAAGGCGGCGTTTGAGAAATCCCGCCGCCGGTAAAACCATTCGGTTAAAAACTTTCAAACTTTTGTGCAATTTCAGCGGCAATCGAACTTTATGTCAAAGTGTCGGCAGTTTGAAATTCAGATGAGCCAATTTAGTCGGCTGAAAGCATCGGCGCAAAGCGGTTTGACTCCATGTATCAAAACGCTTTTCGTGCCAATCGCCCACGCCGATTAAATTTAACTCCGCCCTGATTTGCTCGAACTGCCGGCACGTTTTTCGACCCCGTTTCCAATTGATCCCTCATTTCTCATTGCTCATTTTCGCGCTGATTTCCTTCATCCGCGCTTTGATTTCCGTTTCGTCAACTTGTGTCGCCGCACCGTCGCGGTAGAGTTCCGCCCCGGCGACCATCGTCATTTTTACGTCCCGCGCACCGGAGGCGAAAAGTATCGCCGAATAAACATCGTGAACCGGCTGCTGCGCGATATTTTCCAAAGAAACGACGATTAAATCGGCTTGTTTGCCCGCTTCCAAACTGCCGATTTCCCTTTCGAGTCCGAGAGCTTTCGCCCCGCCGAGCGTCGCCGTTTCGATGATTTCCCGCGCCGTCAAAAATCTTTTTTTGCCGTCCAGAGTGCGGGCGGCGAGCGTCGCAAACCGCGCTTCTTCCAAAATGTCGCAAGTGTTGTTGCTGGCGACCGAATCGCTGCCGAAACCGACGCTGATATTTTTATCCAAAAACTTTTCGAGCGGCGCGATGCCGTGTCCGAATTTCGCGTTCGACTTCGGGCAGTGCGCGATTTTTGAACGGCTGGCGGCAATCAAATCAAGATCGCCGTCCGCAACTTTAACGCAGTGCGCGAGCAGCGGCGCGGCTTCCAGAACGCCGATGGCGGCGAGATACTGAACCGGCGATGTTCGCGGCGCGTTCCATTCGAGATTTATCTTTTGATAAAGTTCGGCGAAAAAGCCTGCGCCCGTTTCAAAAAAATCGCGCTCCTGATTCGATTCGGCGGCGTGAATCGAGGTTTTGACGTTTTCGCTGATCGCGTAATCGGTGATGATTTCAAAAAGTTTGCGGCTGACCGTATAAGGCGCGTGCGGCGAAAGCCCGATTTTGACGAGAGCGGTTTCCGCCGCTTTCAATTCTAAAAACTTGTCTTTTAATTTGGCGAAATCTTCATTTGCCGTCGCGTCTTTCGGCGAAAATTCGGTTTCCTGAAACAGAATGCCGCGCACACCGTTCGCCTTTAACGCTTCAAATCCGGCGACCCCGAAACGCCCGATGTCGCCGAAACAGGTTACGCCCGCTCGAACACCTTCGAGCGCACCGGCGAGCGCGGCGATTTTGATGTCGGCGGCGGTCAATTTTTCGCCGCGCACGCTCGTCAATTTCATCAGCCACGAATAAAAATCCGCCTCCACATCGTCGAGAAATCCGCGCATCGCCGTGATTTCCAGATGCGAATGACAGTTCACCAAACCGGGCATTATCACGGCTTCACCGAAATTTTCGATTGCCGCTGCGGGATATTTTTCGACAATTTCGCGGCGCGTTCCGACGGCGGCGACGGTTGAACCGTCAACGGCAGCCGCGCCGTTGACAATCGGCTCGGCGGAAATCGGCAGAACGTGTTCGGCGCACAAAATTTTCATACTTAACCTGAGTTTGGAATACCGGATGGTGGCGGTCGTCAGTCGGATTTGACAGCGGGCGGCAGAGAATGATAACGATTGAGAATTCTGCCGACGTAGGATTTTGTCGAGGCGATGTTGATTTTTTCGATAAAACCTTTTTCCGAAAGTGTCGCCGGGTCCGCGTCCTTCGACCAATCTTCGACGCGGCTGGCTCCGGCGTTATAGGCGGCGAGCGTCATCGCTTTTTCCGCCGGCAGCGAGCGATAGTTTTCACGCAGTTTTTCCAGATACCAACAGCCGATCTGGATATTTCTTTCCGGTTCGCGCAGAAATTCGACCGTGTTGTCCGCCGTCTGTTTTTCAAATTCCCGAAAGCCGGTTTCTTTCGCCCATTCCCGCGCCACCAAAGGTGTCACCTGCATCAGGCCGACTTCGCCCGCCGCGCCGATTTTCCACGCCCGGAAATATGTTTCCTCGTAAATCACGCTCCACACCAGCTTTTCGTCCAGCCGGTAAATCGAAGCCTGCCGCGCCGTCAGATCGTCGTAGCGGTGAATCCAGAATTGATTAAAGAAATACAGCCCGACCGCCGAAGCCAGGACGGAGAGGATTAAACTGAAAAATAAATAGCGACGCATCTTGAAAAGGGGAAAGAAAGACGGACGTTTTAATTTTGTCTTTTGAAATTTTTCCAGAAATCAGCCGTTGGCAGAGAGTAGTCAACGCCTTCGTAACGAGAATAATAAGTTGATTTGCTGACGATATGCCCTTGCAGCCAAACATCGGCTCGAACAAAAAGTCCGACTCGCAGATCGCTTCCGCGCAAATCCTTTTGACTGACGAGAATCTCCAGATCGAAATCCTTCAACCTCAGGTGAATCCAATGCAAATCTTTTTCCGACTGCGGATTGCGAAGGCTTTCAAACGCCAGAACTCTGCCGCATAAACGGTGATAAGTTTGTTCGATGTGAAAAGTTTTCGTCGCTTCCTGTAACGGCTGCCAGAGAAATTCTTCGCGTTCCGTCAAAACTTCGGCGCCGGCGGCAAGCCCGCCGAGTCCAACGCGCAGAGTTTCGCCGTCGAAATTTTGCGCCCCGACTTCGGTCAGATTTTGCAGTTGAAAGAAAACTTCCGCGCCGCGATTTTCGATGCCGCCGCGAACGGCGGCTTCGCCCTCTTTCCGGTCTTCGTAGAGCGACCATTTTTCGATGTTCTGTTTGTATTTGGCGCGGAAACCCGGACGACAGTCGGCGTAGAAAATTTCGCCGTTTCCCGAATCGTATAAAATCGTCCAAACTTCCAAACCCGCGCCGATGCGCCAGCAGCGTCCGTAAAGAACGCAGTCGGGGCGGGCGTAAATTGAGGCTTCACCGAGCTTTTCGGCATCGGCGGCTAAATCGTTTAAGGTTTTGCCTTTCGGAATCGGCAAACCGATGGCGTTAAAAATCTCCATAATTCAAATTTACGAATCGTCTTCGGATTTACCGCTTTTTTCCTTCGCTTCGTCGGAATTAAGCAGGTGACGGCGTTCGAGAAACTTCCCGGAACGCACCATTTCCGCGAACAAATCCACGTCGTAATCGGCGGAGCGCGACATTTCCTGGCGAATTTCGAGGAGGATTTCTAAAAATTTCGGGCGACGGTACATAATGACTTGTTTATTGTTATTCCGAATAGAGTTAATCGTCAAACGGGAAAGTGAAAAGCGAAAAGTGAAAATTAAATTAAACTTGCCCGTCGGTAAAAATTCTGCCGTTCTTTATCGCGTCAAGCTGCTTTGGTTTCTTCTCACTCTTCACTGCTCAAGGGCTGATCAGAAACTCCGGTGTCACGATGACGGGCGAGAAAAATCCGGCGGCGGCGTTGAAAAGACGGATTCGCGCCTGTTTGCGGACGTTCGCCAGATGTCCGAAATTCCAGGTGACGAGATAATCAACTTTGTGAAACGAAGCCAGCGCGACGTGCAGGGCATCGGCTAAAAATTTCCGGTGAAAAATGCCGCGTGAAATGTAGCCTTCGGCGAGAATGGCGACTTCTTCGGAGAGTTCGAGCGTTTGAAGCGGCGCGATCAATTTCAGGTAGCCGGTGCGATGCGGCTCGCTGATTTGTTCGAGTTCGCGCCGCACGAGAATCGAGCTGAACGCCTGATATTCAACCAGTTCGTGTTCCCACCAGCGAATCGTCAAATCGCGCCGGAAAGGTTCGCCGTTGTCCAGATACGCGCCGACCACGGAGGTTTCTAAATATAAACTTTGCTTCATTTTTTAGTTTCAGGTTTCAGGTTTCAGGTTTCGGGTTTCAGGTTTCAAGTCTCAACGCGCAGTTTCAATTTGTAACCCGAAGCCTGAAACCCGGAACCTATTTGACCGGTGTAAAAACGACTTTCGAGTTTTGGAAATCGAACGTCAGACGATAATTTTTGAGAAAGTTCCCGCCTAGAATTCCCGCCTGTTCAAAACCCGCCGTTTCGTTTATCAAATCCAAATCGAGCGCAATCGCGTTGATGCTCCGGCGGCTGTGCGTCCCGAAGGTGATGCGCGGCAGAAGGAACAGCGGGACGGCATCGGTGATGCCCGCCGCGCCGATCACGCGCAGCTTTTCGGTTTTGATAAAGCGGCTGATTTCTTTGGTTCCGGCGATGGCGTTGGAAATAACGGAGACGCTCGCGCCGGTGTCCACGATAAAATTTAAGGGAACTGCAATGCCTTCGAGTTCGACTTCGCCGCTCAAAAATCCGCTCGAAGTCAGACGCAGCGGCAGCGACAAATTCTCGCCGGCAGGCTTTTTTTGGTCGGCGATGTTTTTGCTGACCAGCTCGAAAGTCTTTTCGCCGTAATCGAGCGTCGTCAAAAACTTCGAGATCAGCGACAGCCCGATGTAGCCGTCGGTTTCTTCGTTCACCGCGTGGAATTTGCGAATGTAAACCGGCACGTTTCTGATTTTGACATCGCCGATGTAGATTGCTTTCAAAAAACCGTAAACGATGTCGAATTTCCCGTCGCCGCCGATTCCGCGCGCCGAACCGCCGTGCGCCACCGGTTTGATATTTAATTTGCGGGCGGCGGTTTCCGATAAAACCGACATTCCCGAACCGGTATCCAAAACGAAATTCAGCGGTGCGCCGGATTTTTCAAGACGGATTTCAATCACTGGACGGTCGTTTTTCAGTTGGAAGGAAACAATCGTTTGTTTGGCTCCGTCCAGATGGTAAAGTTCCTGCCGGCTTCCCAAAAATCGCAGAAAACCGATTAAACCCTTGATGCGTTCGCGCCGTTCGAGGTCGGCGGGCGGCGCGATTCGCAAAAACCTATAATAGGCATCGGCGGCTTCGCGGTAAAGTTCGGCGCGTGCCGCCACCTGTGCCAGCGAATAAATGTAATCCGGCTCGTTCGGCTCTAAATAAACGGCTGCCCGCAGATTTTCCAAACCCCGAAAAATTCGATTTTCGTAAAAGTCCAGCAAACCCAGATTTGCCCAAGCCAGAGCTTCGTCATTATTCAAATAGACGGCGTTGGTCAAAGCGATTTTCGCGTCGCCGAAGTTTCCCGCGCTGATTAAAGACGCGCCCAACAGGGCAAAAGCGCGGGAGTTTTTCGGGTCGCGGCGAGCGATTTCAATCGAAAGCCCGTAGGCTTCGGCGATGCGTCTTTGTTTGAGTAAATTGGCGGCGAGGGCGAGTTTAGCGGCGGCGTTTGCCGGATTGTTCCCGACGACATCGCGCAGAATTTTTTCGGCTGCCGGCAAATCGCCGTGGCGCGTCAGTTTTTCGGCTTGTTTGATTAACTGCCGCACTTCGGCGGCTTGCTTTTGTTCGGGAGTTTCATTTGCCGACGCGAAATTGGCGGCGAACAGACAGATTAAAATCAAACCGCCGAGTTTTTTTTTATGGAAAGGAAATCGAACCGCGTTAATTAAGTAAATTCTGAAATTCATAAAATCCTCCTTTCCCGCCGCCGCCGCCCGCTTTATTTGAGAATCTCGCCGGTTTTCATAGACCACAAAACCAGGTCGAGTTCGTCAAAATCAATCTCCGTCAGTTCGGCTAATTTTTTTAGTTTTTCTTCAACCGTTAGATACCTCGTCCGCGTGTTTGGTGGCTTCGGGTCGTCAATAATTCCGAGTTCCGCCAACGAGCGCAGAATATGTTTATCGAGAATCGCGTAGCCTTTCAAACCGATGTTTCGCAAAAAATGGCTCGCTTCTTTGTAACCCAAACCTTTAATGCGTTTCTCCTTGACCAGCCAATCGCGCCGCGCCGAATCGTTTTCAAAACCGTTCAGCTTTTCGCGCAGTTTCAAACCGCAGTGTTCCCGCAAAAAATCCCGCGAAGCGACGATGTAACCGGAACGCGCTCGCGGGTAGCGATGTCTGCCGACCAGCGCGTTCATCAACTCTTCGTGCGAACCGTCGAGCAGCAGCGGTCGCACCGCTTCAATCGAACGAAGTCCCATCCGCGCCGAACAGCCGCCCGTAAAAAAACAAAAAACCATCTCTTCCCATAGGCGTTCGTCCGTTTCCGTTTTCCAGATATTTTCAAATTCGGCGAGTTTGGCTCGAATTTCTTCGCGTCTTTCGAGGTGCGCCGCTTTTATTTTCTCAATCGTCAGAGGTTCTTTTTCTTTTTTCACAAAACTGTTTAGTGGAACTTAATTCTATGAATTTTCCCGGTGAAAAGCAACGGTTTTTTGAAACTGATTCGGATCGAAGGCGGAATCCGCCGCTTTCAAAAATTCGGGTGCTGCGGCAGCGTCGAAAGAAACCCGTCTCTTTTGCCGTTTGCCGTTAACTATGTAAAAATGAACCTCGTTATGTATCGTATTTACTTAGTTCATAATACTTCGACCAGCGAGATGGTAACAGTTTGGCGACTGCAAACTCTAGCCTCTGCCTCAGGGTTGCATCTTGATGTTCCGAACCAATCACAGCGACAAAATTCTCTTTTAATATCTCAAATGATTGATGAAGCCGATGCGGTAATCGTTTTGGTCACCAAAACGGCACTCGAATCATCGTTTGTAACATCTGAAGTAAATTACGCCAGGACGAAGGAAAAAATCATTATTCCGATCTTTGTTAAAGGAGTCGCGCCGCGTTCGATTCAGGCGTTGAGCGGGAATGACAGTTTTATATTCGATCCGCAAAAACCCTGGGAAATGGGATCGAATTTATCCGCGTTTCTTAATAAAAAAATCGCCGATAAAAATTCCAGAAACGCAATTCTGGCGATTGCCGGGACTTTCGCCGGATTATTTTTGCTGTCAAAACTTTCTGAAAACTGATGCGTCGAAAAAATATCGAAGCGGACTCTGCCGTGATTGATACGTCTTGCTTAATACATTTGTGGAAACTCGACCTAATATCGAAATTAGTCGTTAAATTCAGCCGAATTTACATTCCGCGTTACGTTGCTGAAAGAAGTCGGAAGGAAAGGAAAATCAAAAAATCGTCTGAAAGAACCGCTCGAAAATTATTATCCTTTTTTACAGATATGCGATGTCGGCAATCCTTTTGATGCCCAGCTTTTGTATGACCGCCAAAGAAATCCTGAGGCGGCTGTTGACAGAGGCGAATCGGAGGTAATCATCCAAGCCCGTGAACGCGGTGTTTCAGATGTTCTGATTGATGACCGGAAAGGCAGAAAAATGGCGGTCGCTCACACTTTGAGTGTCAAAGGCACATTAGGTATATTAATAGAATTGAAGCGAATCGGGTTGATTGAAAGTGCCAGTCCGCTTCTTTTGCAAATTGGAAATACTAAAAATAAAATTCTTAAAAGATTACAGGTTTCTCCTGAACCTTTTTCAAACTTTCTGAAAAAATGTGATGAGGTTGAATATTTCAATAGTTTTTTGAGTTAAAATTTAAGAGGAAAATATAAACAATGGCTGGAAGAAATAAAATTACGGTGGTCGGAGCGGGCAACGTCGGCGCGACGGCGGCGCATTGGATTGCAAGCAAGGAATTAGCCGATGTTGTTTTGGTTGATATTGTCGAGGGAACGCCGCAGGGAAAATCGCTGGATTTGGCGCAAGCCGCGCCGATTGACGGTTTTGATGTCAAACTCGTCGGCGCGAATTCATATGAAGAGACCGCCGATTCGGACATCGTGATTATCACCGCCGGACTGCCGCGCAAACCCGGAATGAGCCGCGACGATCTTTTGAAGACGAACGCCGACATCGTTGGCAAAGTAACGGACGAAGTGGCGAAATACTCGCCGAACGCCATTTTGATTATCGTTTCAAATCCGCTCGACGCGATGGCGCAGGTCGCTTTCAAGCGTTCGGGTTTTCCGAAAAACCGCGTTCTCGGAATGGCGGGCGTTTTGGATTCAGCCAGAATGCGCTGTTTTATCGCCGAAGAATTAAATGTTTCGGTGGAAAATGTCACGGCGTTCGTTCTTGGCGGACACGGCGACACGATGGTTCCGCTGCCAAGATATTCGACGGTCGCCGGAATTCCGATTACCGAATTGATCGAAAAAGACAAGCTCGACGCGATTCTCAAACGGACGGCGAACGGCGGCGCGGAAATCGTCGGCTTGCTCAAAACCGGCTCGGCTTATTACGCGCCCAGCTTAGGCGCGGTCGAAATGGCAGAAGCGATTTTGAAAGATAAAAAGAAAATTCTGCCGTGCGCCGTTTATCTCGAAGGCGAATACGGCGTTAATAATCTGTTCGTCGGCGTTCCGGTCAAACTCGGCAAAAACGGGGTCGAACAAATCATCGAAATCTCCCTGACCAACGAAGAACGCGCCGCTCTCCAAAAATCGGCGGGCGCGGTGCAGGAACTGATTGACGTTCTCGGCATCTGACGAAAAATTTAAGTCGGCTGTTCGGAGTGCCGTCTTCAGGCGGCGATTGTGGATAAACAAACGAAGACCGCCTGAAGGCGGAACTCCGAACAGTTTATTTCTCTTATTCAAAAACTTAAAAAGGAAGGTCGCTCGCGGCCTTCCTTTTTCTTTTTCGTTCAAGTTGACCGGCGCGATTGTTCAAAGTGATTGACTGATTTTCCCGGTGGCTGCGCCTTTAATCTGGTAAACCGTATGATTGCTTCATTTAACTCTATGGCACAACCGTTGCCGAAGTCTTTTCGGCGATTCGTGTATCAATCGTTTGAAAATACTTTAATTGTGACAGACGGAGCAAAAATATGGTTATCAAAAAACAACCCAACTTATTAACGAAAGCCTTTTCTTTCGTCTTATTAAGTTCGTTTGCATTAACAAACGTCGGCGCGGTTCAGACGCTCGCCGGTGATTCTAACAAAAATGCGGTTAAATCTTCGGCGACGAAAAAATACACGACGGATTTAACCGATCTGGCGCGTGCCGGCAGAATCGGCGGCAATGCACGTTATGAAAAAGAGGTCAACGCGCTGATTAAAATGTTGACGAACGGCGATTCGCGCCAGCCGGTGATTTTGGATGAAAAAGGCAATCAGGAATTATTGATTGAACTGCTCGCCGCCCGAATCGCGGCGGGCGACGTTCCGGCGAATCTGAAAAACAAGCGCGTTCTGAAACTCGAACTCGACGCTTTGTTTACGCCTTCGATGGCGGCGGCGGAAAAATCAAACATCGTCGCCGGAATCGTCGCCGATCTCGCCGCGTCAAACAGCGAAACGATTTTGTTCGTTGACGAATTATCGAATTTCGTCGGCGCGAACAAAATCAACGATTCGCTGACCGACGCTCTTTTACAGGGCAAAGCGCACATCATCGGCGGCAGTTCGCCGGCGGCTTTCGACAGAGCGGTCGAAAATAACGCCGAAGTCGCCGCGCTGTTTCAAACGATGTCGGTTTCCGATTTGAACGTCGGCAATGCGGAAACAATCGCCGCCGCCGACTCGGACGACCGCGACGGTTTTCGCGGCGACATCGTTTCGCCGGATTTGCGCGAAATGATGGCGAACGATCCGTCGGGCGAAAAGCGCGTTGATGTTATCGTGCAGTCGAAAGACGCGGACAATCAGGTTTTCCGCACGATGTTGAAACAGAATAAAATCCGCGTCTCGGAACGCATCGGCGACGGCGGCACGCTGCTCGTCAATCTGCCTTTGAGCGCGATTGAACTTTTATCGAACGGCGGCAACGTCAATTATATGTCGCCCGACCGCCGCGTCGGTTTGCTCGGCGGTCATCTGGAAGACGAATCGGGCGCGGGTTCGGTGCGTTCGCAGCCGACTTCGGGAAGTCGTTCGGCTTACACATTGGACGGCACGGGAATCGGCATCGCCGTTCTCGATTCGGGGATTACGGCGAATCACAAAGCCTTTACCGACGGTTCGAGCGCGAGCCGCGTCGTTTTCAGCAAAAATTTTACGACCGATCTGACGGCTGACGATAATTACGGACACGGAACGCACGTCGCCGCCATCGCCGCCGGCAGTCCTTCGAGAGACACCGGTGCTTATACCGGCATCGCTCCGAAGGCGAATTTAATCAACTTGAAAGTTTTGTCGGACAACGGCAGAGGCAGAACCGCCTGGCTTTTGAACGCACTCGATTGGGTTTTGGTTAATCGCGCGGCTTACAACATCAAAGTCATCAATTTGAGTCTCGGCGGTCTGGCGATTGATTCCTACACGAACGATCCGGTTTGCGTCAAAGTCCGCTCGCTCGCGGCACAGGGAATTCTGGTCGTCGCCGCTGCCGGCAACGAAGGCAAAGATATGCTCAATCGAAAACTTTACGGGCATATCCACTCGCCGGGCAACGAACCTTCGGCGTTAACCGTCGGCGCAATCAACACGATGGGAACCGATAATCGCGCTGACGACACGGTAGCGACTTTCAGCTCACGCGGTCCGACGCGCTCGTATTTTACGAGATTTAACGGTCAGAAAGTTTACGATAATGTTATGAAACCCGACATTTCGGCTCCCGGCAACAAAATCATTTCGGCAAAATCGAAATCAAACTGCCTGCTGGCGATGCTGAATCCGATTTTGTCAACCGCTGCACTCAGCACCGCTGACCCGACGAACGCAATGATGTATATGTCCGGGACTTCGATGGCGACTCCGGTGGTGACGGGCGCGGCGGCTCTGCTTTATCAGGTCAATCCGAATCTGACTCCGGCGATGGTCAAAATGATTCTCGAATACACGGCGCAGCCTTTGAGCGGCTACAATATGCTCGAACAGGGCGCGGGACAATTAAATCTCGAAGGCGCGATTCGCCTCGCCAACACTTACCGAACCGACATCAACTTTAATACGGCGGGAACCTTGGGAATGAGTTTGCTCGCCCCCGGCGCGGTTTTCCCGGCGGTGACATCGAGTTTGAACGGACAGACGCTGACCTGGTCGCAGGGCGTTCTGGCAGACCATTCTTATTTGAATGGACAAACGCTCGCCGCTAACTTTCAAGAGGTTTATCGAGACGGTTTGTGGTTTGAAAAAGGCGTTTCCCATAACGAGGAACGTCAATTTGTTCGGAACGGTAACTTCGGTGCGGGCATCACGATTACGCCGAAAGCCCTGACCAGCAACGGCGCGGCGATGGGCGGCGGCACGGTGTTCAGAGCCTTCGGCGTTCTGATCAGCGACGGCGTTTTAATCAGCGACGGTGTGCTGGTCTCCGACGGCGTTTTAATCGGCGACGGTGTGCTGGTTTCCGACGGTGTTCTAGTCAGCGACGGTGTTTTAGTCAGCGATTCGACGATGGCAAACTCGGTTTTAGACGGCGATGACACGCCCGCGATGCAGTAAGGAGTTTATAGAATTACAACAGGAAATAAAAATATGAACTACTTAAACACATCCGACATCGCCGCTAATGAAACCATCGTCGGTCGGGATATTTACCCGACGCTTGCATCCGATATGTCGCGTCTTCAATTACTCGGAGAGGTAGACCGCCGGGAAGTTCTGGAATTTCTGCAAATCCGTCCCGTTCACACGGTCGTGATGTCGAGTTTTATTCAGGACAACGGCTTGGAAAATCCCGACAATCGCGGCGTATTTTACGGCTACCGCAATGCCAAAGGAACGCTCGCGGGAGTCGCTTTGATCGGACACACGACTTTGATCGAAGCCCGTTCGGAAGATTCGCTGGCAACATTTGCGGCGGTCGCCCGTCAGTCGAAAACTCCGATTCACATAATGATGGCGGACGGTCAATCAATCGAAACTTTCTGGAAACAGTTCACCGGCGATAATCGTCCGGCGCGAAAAGTCTGCACCGAACTGCTTTTTGAACTTAGCTTCCCTTTCTTCGTTCAGGACTGCGAATGGAACGTGCGCGTCGCTCAAGAGGACGAACTCGAACAAATCGCCGTCGCGCACGATACAGTCGCCTTTACCGAAAGCGGTGTCAGCCCTTTGCAGAAAGACCGCGCAGGCTTTTTGAAACGCTGCTTGAAACGCATCGAACGGGGACGAACCTTCGTCGTGTTCGAGAACGGCAAGCTGGTTTTCAAAGCCGATATTGTCGCCGAAACCGCTGATGTCGTTTATCTCGAAGGCATCTTCGTCGCGCCGGAATATCGCGGCAGAAATGTCGGATCGAGTTGTCTTTCAAAATTGAGCCGGCAATTGATGGGACGCGTCGAAAACGTCTGTCTGTTGAGCAACGTCGAATTCAAAGACGCACATCGCAGCTTTGAAAAAGCCGGATTCAAAAATACGGATCGCTGTCAGACGATTTTTGTTTAACGAAAAAAATCATAGACAAAAAGTTTTTCCGTCTTTATAATTAAGAGAGGTTTGGTCTGAACCTCTCTTATTTCAATTTCAACTTTGATTGCCGTCCCAAACTTCAAAGTCTAAAAAACCGAATTAAGATTAGCCGCAGCCGTAATCAGATTCCGACTTATTCAATGTAAAACTCTTTCGCGCCCGTATGAACACCCAGGCAAACACCAAAACTTATATGCTGACGATTCTCGCGTTGGGCTGTTTGTGTCTGGCGGCGACGATTGTTCATCTGCCCTGGGAAAAGCTCGACTTTAATTTTTTGATTCTTTTCGGTTTTACCATCGGTGTCGGTTCACGGATTACGATTGAGATTCCACGCTTCAAATCGCACATCGCCGTCTCCGACACTTTTATATTTCTTGCGCTGCTGTTATACGGCGGCGAAATCGCCATCGTGCTGGCGGCGGTCGAAGCGGTTTTTTCGTCGTGGCGTTTCTGCAATAAAAAAATCACCGTCTTTTTCAATATGGCGGCGATGGCGCTTTCGACCGGTTTCGTCGTTCTGACGTTAAAAAGTTTCGGGCTGCACACCGAAAACCGGCTGCACGGAAACGGCGAAGATTTCAAAAACTTCTTTATTGCCTTATCAATAATGGCTCTGGTGCAGTTTGTCTGCAACACGACGCTCGCCGCAATCTACGGTGCGCTGAGAAGCGAGAAGCCGTTTTTGGAAACCTGGAAATCGAAATACGCCTGGACTTTTATCACTTATTTCGTCGGCGCACTGAGCGCGGGCGTTTTATTGAAAGCCTCCGATTATCTCGGCTTCGGGGTCGTGGCGGCGACGTTTCCGATTATCTTCTTCGTTTATCTGACTTACCGGATGTATATGAAGAACGTCGAAATGGCGACGACGCAAGCCGAACAAGCCGAAAGTTACGCCAAAATTTTAGAAAAGCAGTCGTCGGCACTGCGCGAATCCGAAGAACGCTTTCGCAGTGCTTTTAATTACGCGCCCATCGGCATCGCGCTGGTTTCGGTTGAAGGTGTCTGGCTCAAAGTCAATCGCGCACTCTGTGAAATTCTCGGCTACACGGAAGAAGAATTTCTCGCCGCCGATTTTCAATCAATGCTGTTCGCGGAAGATTTGG
Source organism: Pyrinomonadaceae bacterium (assembly GCA_043768465.1). GTDB lineage: Bacteria > Acidobacteriota > Blastocatellia > Pyrinomonadales > Pyrinomonadaceae. The sequence continues at coordinate 3,398 of JAYVKL010000262.1, read as the reverse complement.
GCGATACTTTAGTCAAAATTCACGAACTGCTGTCCGGCAAAATCGCCACCTGCCAGCTCGAACAGCGATACATTCACCGTTCGGGCGCGACCGTCTGGGCGGCGTGGAGCGTTTCGACTTCCATTGACGCGAGCAGTAATAATCGCCCGAATCTTATTTTCCAGATTCAGGACATCACCGGCAAAAAATCGGCGGAGCAGAAACTGCAATACGAAGCCACGCACGATGCCTTGACCAAACTGCCGAACCGGGCGTTTTTTATGACGCGGCTCGAACAAGCCATTAACCATTCACAAGCCAGCCGGAATCACAAAGTCAGCATTTTATTTATTGATCTCGACCGCTTCAAAATCGTCAACGACAGTCTCGGACACGCCTGCGGCGACCGGCTGCTGGTCGGCATTGCCGAACGGCTGCGCGATTGTCTGCGTCCGAACGATTTGGTGGCTCGTTTGGGCGGCGACGAATTTACGATTCTGGTCGAAGGTGGTTACGATTCGGCGGAAGTCGTCCGCATTGCCGAGCGTTTGCAGGAGAAATTCACCCAGCCGTTCGATTTGGGCGGACACGAAGTTTACAGTTCGGCGAGCATCGGCATTCTGCACCGTTCGGAAAAACACCTGACCCCCGAAGATATGATGCGCGACGCGGACACGGCAATGTATCAGGCGAAACGCGCCGGCAAAGCCTGTCACGAAGTTTTCAGCGAAGATATGCACGAGGATGTCAAGGAAACTCTTCAGTTGGAAACCGATTTGCGAAAGGCAATCGAACGCGAGGAGTTGAGCGTTTTCTACCAGCCGATTTATTCGCTGAAAAGCAATAAAATTCAGGGTTTTGAAGCTCTTGCGCGGTGGCATCATAAAACTCTCGGATTGATTATGCCCGACAGATTTATCTCCCTGGCGGAAGAACTCGGTTTGATTGACGCGCTCGGCGAACAGATTCTGCGAATGGCGTGTCAGCAAGGGCAGATTCTCAAGAAAAACTTTCCCGCCGATGCGTCGTTTACGATGAGCGTCAATCTTTCGTGCAAGCAGTTCGCCAAACTGGATTTGGTGGAAACCATTCACCGCATTCTCAAAGACACCGGCTTTTCGCCGCACGAATTGAAGCTCGAAATAACCGAATCCGTATTTTTTGAACATCGTGAAAAAGCGGTCGAAATGCTTCACCGGCTGCGTGATCTGGGCATCGAAATCAATATTGACGACTTCGGCACGGGCTATTCAAATCTCAGTTATTTGATGCAATTGCCGATTTCGACGCTGAAAATTGACCGCTCGTTTATCAGCCCGATTGACAACACCGAAGGACGCAACCTCGAAATCGTCCAGACGATTCTGATGCTCGCCGACAGTTTGGGCATCAAGGTTATCGCCGAAGGCGTGGAAACCGAAGCGCAGATCGAGCAGTTGAAAAAACTCAAATGCGAGGGAGCGCAGGGTTATTTTTTCTCAAAACCGATGAGCTTCGACGACACCAACGAATATCTGACCGGCGACGCGGAAAAAAGCGCGGTCGTCCCCAGCGGCGAATTCAAGGACGTTTCGATTCTGGCAACCGTGCAGTAGCGGCGGAAGGCAAAAGGTAAAAGGCAAAAGGTAAAAGTATGAAGTCTATTCTTCACTTTTACCTTTTGCCTTTCTCAGCCAGCCGAAAAATCCGTGAATTAAGACTTTGCGGTTCGGTTCGTAAATGGCGCGGGTCAAAGGCAGACTCATTATGCCGTGCCGCGTCTTCAAGTTGACGCGGTGGCAAAATAGGCATACGGTTGTTTTGCGTCATAATTTCTTAGACTGGAGACCGCGAAATTAATCCTTGATTTCTCCCGCCCCAGCCTTCCTTATCAATCGCCGTGCGGTGATTGAGTCCGCAATAAATTACGAAACGAGGAGAACCAAAGTGAAAAAGATTTTTTTATTTATCGCCGGGCTGTCGGTGTTTTCGTTCGGCATTATTTGGGTTGGCGGCTGCGGCAATGTCGGCAAAATGCTTCCGGGCAGCAACAGTTCCGTTTCCAACGGCAGTGCCGGTTCAGGCGGACAACGAGCGGCGAACGCTGCCAAACCGAACGCTCCGCCGGATGAACGCCCGCTGCCATTAGATCAGCCGCGCATCATAAAATACGCCGATTTGCAATTCACCGTGACCAAAGCGGTGATCTCCGGTCGGGTCGCGGACGAATTGCCGATTGATAATTCCAAACCGGACGTTGCCGACATTACATTCTCCGTCGTCAACACGTTCAAAGACGCAGTTCAGATCGAGAGCGGAGTGTGGCATCTGAAACTCGGCGACGGCACGATTTATAAACAAATTTACTCCGACGCTTTTGAACCGCGCGATACAAAGGAGCGCAAAATAAGTTTTCACGTTCCGGTAAATTCGCAATGGAACGGCGCACAACTGACTTTGGACGAGCCGGACAAAGAACCTGCGACATTGATACTTGACGGAGCGATGCCGCCGCCGCAGTATCCGTTAAATCTCGCCACCGACAGTGTTGAAACGACCACCAAAACCGAAAAGCTGACCTACTTGATTGTCAAGGCAAATTTAGATTTGGATGCTTTCGGCAAACGCGCCGCATTGGGCAAGCGTTACTTGAATTTGACGGTTCGGATGAAGGACAAAGGCGCAGGCGGCGGCGGCGGTTATTTCGTCCCCGAATACTTCCGTTTGCTGATTGACGGCACACCGTCCGCGCCGGAAAGCGCGAGCGATTCCAACCTCAACTCCGGCGGTTCGCAGGATTACGCGATGGCTTACGTCGTTCCGGCGAATACCGCCAAAGTGGAACTCGAAGTCGGCAAGCCCGGCGTTTCGGAAATGGCGAAGATTCCGATTGATCTTAAACCGGTCAATCCATAGTTGGGCGGCTTCGATCCGCCAGTGCCTTGGCTGCCGCCGTATTGATTCGGGCTGCGTTTGCGCGGCTAAGTTCGCTTTATTAAGGAGTCAAATGAAACGTAGAAACCCTTTTGTGCTTTTGCCGCTGCTGCTTTTAACTCTCCCGGCTTTATATAATACTAATTCAGATTTGAGTGTGCGTCTTGCAGAAGCCCCCACGGAGTAAGGGCGTTAAGCGTTTGCGCCCTTACTCCATGCGGGCTTCTGCAAAAAATACGCACTTTTGAATTTGAATTGGTATAACTCTGCCGGCGATGTGTCGGCATTCAAGATCGTCGCTTTGTATGAAAGCGGCGCGGCTGCCGGTGCTGTTTTAGCTAATTTTATTTTTTTTCTCAAGTCAAAACGAGAATCGTAGCAACTATGAATCTATTTGGTTGAGAAGAGAATTTATGGACGGCGGCTCACTCCGATGCTTGCGCCGCCCGACAATTCAATGGACGTGCAAGTGACGACAGCGACTTTGATAACAAAGTTGTCTTATT
>JAYVKL010000261.1:0-2625 GCA_043768465.1 Pyrinomonadaceae bacterium | reverse complement strand
CGAGCAGGGCAACAAAGGCTGAAGGTTCCAGCGGCTTGACGGTCCACCAACTGCAGGTTGCGCGCCGGGGCGGCCTCTCGTTAATCCCCGCCCATGAACTTGCCCCTCGCTCCTGAACTTGTCGGCGTCGGTTCGCCGCTGGTTGATCTGGTCCTGACGGTTGACGATGACTTCCTGACTTCCGAAGTCGGTGGCGCCAAGGGCGGGATGGAGATGGTCGAGGCCGACACCATCACCAAGCTGATCAAGAAGTCGCGCCGCCAACCGGTGCGCGCGGCGGGCGGGGCAGCTTCGAACACCACGGTCGGCTGCGCGAATCTTGGCATTCGCACTGCGTTCATCGGCAGTTGCGGCAGCGATGATCTCGCGGCGTACTACCGCGAGGCGTTGACCAGCCAGGGCAAAATACCGCCACACTTCTCCCGACCTGCTTAGTAGAGCAGTTTTTAAATTGTCCGGTGTTCTGAGTTCAAACTTCAGTTTGCCTTCTCCGCCGCGCTTCGCTCGAAGGAAACACGCTGAAAGGGTGAACTCATAACTTGGCAAAACACTTGAAAATTTAAAAATTGCTTTAATTGGCAGGTTAGCAAAAGTAATCAGGCATTTTGAAAATGTTGAACAGGCTGTGATCCCATTCGACATCGAGCGAAAATCTCTCAAAAATTCCGCTCACCGGCGGATATTCTTCATTCTAATTTTTATCCGGTAAAAATTAGAATGAAGAATGTAAGATGCAAAATTGCCGGTCTTTTTTGAACTTCCAAACACGTTCTCAGAACTCAGGAATTCACGCGCCCGGCGGCGACTTATAAAAAATTATGCGGCGTTTTTGTTTAGTTCTCATCAAGCCATCGCACTACGATGACGACGGTTATGTGATTCAGTGGTTTCGGTCGGCGATTCCGGCGAATTCGCTCGCCTGTCTTTACGGTTTGGCTTCGGAATGCGCCGGGCAAAAGATTTTGGGCGCGGAGGTCGAACTCGAAATTCACGCTTTCGACGAAACGAACTCGCACATCAACCCGAAAAAGATAATTTCACTGATTGAAAAAGCGGGCGACGGAATGGTGATGCTCGTCGGCGTGCAGTCGAATCAGTTTCCGCGAGCTTTGGATATTGCCAAGCCTCTGCGCGAAAAAAATATCAAAACTGCCATCGGCGGCTTTCACGTTTCGGGAACTTTTTCGATGCTCAAAGAACGCGATTCGCACGTCGAAAAAGCGTTGAAAATGGGCATCACGCTTTTTGCGGGCGAAGCCGAAGGGCGTTTAGGGAAGGTTTTAATTGATGCGGCAAACGATAATCTGCCGCCGGTTTACAATTATATGGACGATCTGCCGAACATCGAAAACGTCGCCACGCCGCTGCTGCCGGCGGAGCGCGTTCATTTGACGGCGGGCGCGACGACGAGTTTCGATGCCGGGCGCGGCTGTCCGTTCACCTGTTCGTTCTGCACGATTATCAACGTGCAGGGCAGAAAATCGCGCCGCCGTTCGCCCGCCGACATCGAAAAAATCGTGCGGGCGAATGTCGCGCAGGGACTTCATTCCTTTTTTATCACCGACGATAATTTTGCGCGTAATAAAGATTGGGAAATTATTTTGGACAAACTGATCGAGCTGCGCGAAGTCGAGAAACTGAAAATCAGTTTTATCATTCAAGTTGACACGCTCTGCCATAAACTCGAAGATTTCATCGAAAAATCAAAACGCGCCGGAGTCAAAAGAGTTTTCATCGGTTTGGAAAACATCAATCCCGACAGTCTTTTGGGCGCGAGCAAACGCCAGAACAAAATCACCGATTACCGCCAAATGCTGCTGGCGTGGAAAAAAGCCGGAATCGTCACTTACTGCGGTTATATCTTGGGTTTCCCGACCGACACGCAGGAATCAATTTTGCGCGACATCGAGATTATCAAAAAAGAATTGCCCGTTGATTTGCTCGAATTTTTTTATCTGACACCGCTTCCGGGGTCGCAGGATCATAAAAAACTCCACGAAAGCGGAGTCGCAATGGACGCGGATTTGAACAAATACGATTTGAATCACGCCGTCACCGCGCACCCGCAGATGTCGCGGGAAAATTGGGAGGAAACTTATCAAAAGGCGTGGAAAACTTACTACACCGACGCGCACATCGAAACCGTTCTGCGCCGGGCGATTGCGACCGGAACGAGTCCGGGCAAAACGATGTTTTTTATCACCTGGTTTAACGGCTGCATTGACATCGAGAAAATTCACCCGCTCGAAGGCGGTTTTCTGCGCCGCAAACGCCGCACGTCGCGCCGCTCAAGTTTGCCGCTCGAAAATCCTTTGATTTTTTATCCGAAGACCTTTTTAGAAACCGTCTGGAAACAAATTCAGTGGATCGCGCTTTATTCGCGCCTTCGTCTTATTTACCGCAAAGTTCGCCACGACCCGAAAAAGCTGGAATATATGGATTTGGCGTTGGCACCCGTTACCGACGACGAAACCGAAACCCGCGAGCTTTTTCAATCGGAAGCCGCGCATAATTTCGTCGAAAAAATGCACCGCAACGACAAAATCCGGCACGGCGAAACGGTTTAGACTGCATTTTTTGTTCAAACCGGAAGAGAAATCAACCGCCGCTCAACGCCGATCAAAT
>JAYVKL010000260.1:0-3961 GCA_043768465.1 Pyrinomonadaceae bacterium | reverse complement strand
AAATCGCCTGTGGAACACACAATTATCGCAACTTAATGAGGAAGCCATTTTTCAAAGAGTTACTGTTACAACAAATTTATTACGCATAAGGTCTAATGTTAAAAAAGCTCGGATCGTAGGCGACACCGAAACCTCCGCGAATGACCGACTTGCCACTGCTAAATCTATCGCCTAAAAATTTGATATTGGGCGAGTAAGCAAACCCGACGCGCGGGCTGAAATTATTCTTATCCGTCTTTAACTTTTGAGCAGTCCGAGACTCGATTGGGAATCGCGTGTCGAAAATTGCCGTGCTGGCGTTTGCTTCGCGGGCATTTACCTGTTCGATAATCGGATTAAACGGAGTTGACGAGTATTCGTAGCGAAGTCCGAGATTCAGTGTCAGATTTGACCGCACCCGATAATCGTCCTGAACAAAATAAAAATAATCGTTTTGTTTGGTAATGACTCTCGGGTTACCCAGAGCAAAGTTGATACGGTCGGGACGACCAAGCAATAAATTCTCGAAAGCTAAAGCATTGGCGTTGCCGCCTCGTTGGTTTCCAAGGGCAGTGAAAAAACGACAGTTCGGGCAAAGCGAAGCTCCTGATGCGACCGTCCCGCCGCCTAAACCGCCTCTAAATCTATAAACACCTAAAAAGTTCGGCAGAAAAAAGTTGTTAACTCTTTGCTGACGAAAGTCTATTCCGACTTTGACAAAATGATTGCCGAGCGTTGAAGAAAAAGTATCCTGTTCTTGATAAACATCTACCTTTCGAGATTGCGGCAGATTATTTGCCGTTCCGAAGTTGAGACTGTTAAAATTTCCGACAAGATCGCGCTGTCCGCTAAACGTAATTCCCGGAGCCGGCAGATTATTCGGATCGCCGAAACTGACATCCAACCGTGAAAAGTTAAACCGCGCTTCGTTGGTAAAAGACGAGCTTACCAGACGAGTGTAAGTGATTCCGAGATTATTGTTTTTCGAGGGAACGTCAAACGACGCGCCGGTTAAAAAATTTCCGACCGCCGCCGAGTTCGGGAATTTATTCGTGTCGAAAATATAACGCACACTAACGGTATCTTTGGAGGTTAAACTTAAATCTTCTCTGGTGATAAGTTGATATTCACGATTTCTAAACGGCGCGATGCGCGCCGCTTCGCCGGTCTGGAGCGCAACCAGATTTCCCGGCGGACAAGGCGTGCTGTCGGGGACTGCCACGCGACAGACATACAGGCTGTTGGTAAATGCGCCGCCCTCATTGGCAAAAGCGTTTATAACTCCGTTTCCAACGGTGTCTATGGTTGCCGGAACCACGAAAAACTGTCCCGGCACGTTGACGGACGACGGTCCGCCGCCGATATTAGTGTTGCCGAGAATTAAGTTAGCTCCGGGAAAACCCAGGGACCGAGCGATGGCAACGCTTTGCGGCGTGAACGTCAGCCCGCCGCTATTAAAATTATTAGTGGCGTTTTCGCCGTTCTGAATGTCCGATTGGAATGTTACAAAGAAGAACGCTCTATTTCTTTTGATCGGACCACCGAACGAACCGCCGACGCGATTGACGGTAAAGGGATTTTGACCTTTGCGATTAGCGATTCCTCTAAATTGGGAAAATCCATTATTGGCTAAAAAACTATAAGCCGCTGCGTCTCGTTTTTCAACGTTATTACGCGCATTCAAACGATTGTTTTGAAAATACTCAAAAAGTGAACCGAAAAAATTATTTTTGCCCGGACAGGTAATCGCGTTGACCTGCGCTCCAGCATTTCTGCCGAATTCCGCTGAAGGATTGTTAGTCGTCACTTGATAATCGCAGATGGCTTGCGTATTGGTAATCGAAAGTGCCGGACCAGCAACCGAATTGTCGTTATTATCCTGACCGTCAAGTTGGAAGTTATTGGAACGTCCGCGGTTACCGTTGGCGGAAATTCCAACACCATTCGTGAAATCGGCATCGCCGGGTGTCAATACGCCCGGGGTCAGCAAAGCCAGATTGTCAATCGCCCCGCCGCCGATCGGCAGTTGCGTAATTTGTCTTTGGTTGTAGGACGTGGACAGTTGGTTTTGCGTTGAATTGATCAGCGGGTCTTCGCTGGTAATGGTAACTTCGCCGCTCGCACCCTTCACTCCCAGTTCGACATCCACACTATTTTCAGTAGCCAATCGGATGGCGACATTTTCAATAATTCGGTTGTTAAAACCGGCGGCTGTAACTTCGACTCGATAATCCGTGCCGGGGAGCAAATTGACCGCTCGATATAAGCCGTCTTCGTTCGTCGTCGCCTCACGCACGATGCCGGTCGCGGTATTGGTAACTTTAATCGTCGCGCCTGCGACGACTGCGCCATTCGGGTCGCGGACGACTCCTTGCAAGTTGCCGGTGGTTTGAGCGTTAACGGACGACACGAACATCAGGACACTCAAAACGGCAAAACCGCAGAAAAGCGATTTGCCGAAACGGCTGAAAACTAATTCATACATAGTAAATCTCCTTAAATTTAGTTGAAAGATTGTCGGAATGACCCCATTCAAAAACCGATTAAGGCAAAATTTATTCCAACTTTTTCGATACGGCAAAATCCGTCTGTCCGAAAAGTTCGGCGGCGGCAGTCAAATGAATCAATGCATAATTTCGGAGAAAAATCCGATATATTGAAATGTCCGAGCCATTGCAATCAAAACCCGTGGGTAATGCTGGCAGTTTGAAATGCCGGTTAATCCAACGCCGGTCTCCGCTTATTCCGGCACGAGCGCGGTGCGGAAGCCGAGCAGAGTCCAATCGGATTCGGTTTCGATTTCTTTGATATAAGAAAAATCGTCGGGCGCGTTCGAGCCGACGGCGTAGCATTTGGCGTTGTTTTTTTCGTCGCGGTAAAAGCCGAGTTCGAGCGATTCGGTGCGGCTCCATTCGGGGTGAAAAATCGTGCCGATCAGATTGAAAACCACCGGCGGGCAAATCGTCAGACGATAACTCGGCGGCATCAAACTGCGGGTCTTCCAATCTTTCGTCATCAAATTGACCAGATTTCGCAGAGAGGCGTAGTTGTGCGAGTAGCGCGTGCCGGACATCATTTTCGCTTCACCGAAATAGGCGGCGAACGGGTCGGCGTTCGGCTCGAAACCGTAGAACGTGCCGTAAAATTGCCGATTGCCCGGCAGGTATTTCGGCTTGACGGTCGTCTCCACGCCGATAATTCGTCCCTGATGTTTTTCGTGTCCGTCTATTATCGCGCGGTAAGATTCGGTTTTTTGATAATCGCGGCTCGCCGCATTGAACTTCAGCGTCGGATAAAGCCGCTTTCGATAATCGTCCGTATCAATGTGGACGGCTTCGGCGGACGGGATAACGTGCCATTCGATATTGTGACGTTGGAGATTGTCGGCGATTTTCGGCGGCACGGCGAACGATTTTACAGTGTCGCCGGGAATCAGCGCGGCATCGTCTTCAAGCTCGAAGAATTCGCGCAGACGACTTTGCTTTTCGTCAAATAAATTGTCCATAATGCAGATATTCTAACCGAAAACCGCTTTGATTAACACCGGAAAGTGTATCGGGTAAATTTTTAGGAGACTGTCTAAAAACTCGGATTGGAAGCGAATGGGTTAAGAAATTAAACGCGGATTTCGCTGATTCGGCGGATTCGCCCGGAATTTTCAAACCATACCGGCGTTAATCCGCTAAATCCGTGTTAATCTGCGTCTAATTTCTTACTTTTCAGACAGTTTTTAAAAAATTTAATGACAACCGTTTCGGTTTTGACGATTGTCTTAGAGCGTGTTTGGAAATTCACCTGGTCGAAAAGTGAACGGCTTAATTTTACATCTTACATTCGACATTTTTAATTTTTATCCGGTAAAAATTTAGAATGTCGAATGTAGGCAGGTGAGCAAAAGTATCGAGGCATTTATGAAAAGTTCAGAGTGACGGCTTCAGCCGTGAAAGCGTCGGCGAAGCGCGGCGATTTCTCACGCATTAAT
>JAYVKL010000259.1:0-15008 GCA_043768465.1 Pyrinomonadaceae bacterium | reverse complement strand
GGGCTGGTGGCGCAAGATTTTGAATTGAATCCGGTTCCCGATTTAGCGACCAGATGGGAGGCATCGAGCGACGGCAAAACTTATACTTTTCATCTGGCGGAAAATGCCGAATTTCACGACGGTGTGCCGGTCACGTCCGCTGATGTCAAATTCACTTTTGAAGAACTGCTCTTGAAATTTCATTCGCGCACTCGCGCTTCAATCGGCGATAAATTGCGGCAAATCATCACGCCCGACGCGCACACGGTCGTTTTTGAATTTAATACGCCATATGCGGCGTTTTTGCAGTTGATTGATGTCACGAACGCGGCGATAGTGCCGAAGCATCTCTACGAAAATACCGACGCGCTGACCAATCCTTATAACGTCAAACCCATCGGCAGCGGCGCGTTTAAGTTTCAGGAATGGACGAAAGGCGATCATTTGACGCTCGTCAAAAATGATCGGTATTTCAAATCCGGCAAGCCGTATTTAGACCGCATCGTCTATAAAGTGATGCCGAGCAGCGCGGCGGCGGCGATTGCGTTTGAAAACGGCGAAGCGGATTTATTTTTGAATCCCGCGCCGCTCGACATTGAGCGTTTGAAAAAGCTGTCGAACGTCACGGTAACGGACAAAGGGCGCGAAGGCTTCGCTTCGGTTGAAACGCTGATTTTCAATCTTAACCGTGCGCCGCTCTCCGACATTCTCGTTCGGCAGGCGATGGCACACGCGATTGATAAAAATTATATCGTGGATAAAGTCGCTTTCGGGGCAGGAATCGCCGCGACCGGTCCGATTTCAACCGCGCTCAAATGGGCTTATAACCCGAATGTCGTCAAATACGAACGAAATCTGCCGCTCGCTAATCAGTTGCTTGACGAAGCCGGTTACAAACGGGACGGCGACGGTGTGCGGTTTCATCTGAAATACGTTTACGCGGCGAGTTACGCCAAAACCATCGAGGCTCTGCGCGATCAACTGCGCGAAGTCGGCATCATCGTTGATTTGGAACAAATGGAATTTAACGCGGCGGTCGAAAAAATTTACATCAAAAAAGATTTTGATCTCGGAATCTCGTCGTTCGAGAACGGACCCGACCCCGACATCGGAGTCAAACGAACAGTCGTTTCAAGCAACATCGGCGCGATTCCGTTTTCCAACGGCGCGGGTTATCGCAACCCACGCATTGACGAACTGTTTGAACTCGCCGCCTCCGAAACCGACCGCCGAAAACGCGCCGCCTACTACTTTGAAGCCCAGGAAATTCTCACGAAAGATGTGCCGTATCTGTGGCTTTACGAATCGCAGGGCGCGGCGGTTTATAAAAGCGAACTTCAGGGAATTTACGGCTGGAGCGCGAAATCGAGCGTTTATTTCGCGCAGGATGCCTGGTGGATTGATGGTCAAAATCCGGGCGCAAATTCATCCGAATCTTTCAGGCAACGGAGACTTTATTTTTTTCTGATTGTCGGCGCGATTATTCTATTGACAGTTGCCGTCTTTCTTATCAAACGCCTGAAGCGGCGAACCTGAAAGTCAGACTGTTTTGTCAATAAATGCGGTGCGGCTTTTCGGGTTAAGCGCGGAATTTAATGCGTCGCCGACGATATTTAAAGCCAACACGAGCGCGGCGAGCGCAAGACTCGGAAAGGCGATGATCCACCAGCCGTCGCGGATAAAATGCTGTCCGTTGTGCAGCATATAACCCCAACTGATGTGATTTGCGTCGCCGAGACCGACAAATTCCAAACCCGCTTCGATTAAAATGACGTTGCCGACCATCAGCACGATTTTGGTAATTATCAAAGGTAACGCATTCGGCATTATTTCGTGAAATAAAGTTCTGGCGGAACTTGCGCCCATCGCTTTTGACGCTTCGACAAAACTTCTTTCTTTCAAAGATAAAACTTCCGCCCGCACGAGCCGCGCCATTGTCGTCCAATTGGTGACGGTTAAAATCAAGATGATATTAAAGAGCGATGAGCCGAACAGCGCGGCAATCACGAGAGCCAGAAAAAACTGCGGCGGAATCAGAAAAAGTTCGGTCAAACGCATCAGTAAATCATCCCAAACGCCGCCCTTAAAACCAGCGACCGCACCGACCAGAACGCCGATTGTTCCGCTCAGCAGCGCGACCGAAACGCCGACTAAAATCGAAGTCTGCGCTCCGTAGATCACGCCGCTGAAAACATCCCTGCCGAGATCGTCCGTGCCGAATAAAAACTTTAGCGAAGGCGGTTGAAAAGTCTCATTGGAAGTCTTCAGCGGATCAAACGGCGCAAGCGAACCGGCGAAAATCGCCGCGCCGAAAAATAATATCAGCACGAACAAACCAGCCGTCGCCGCTTTGTTGTGTTTTAAGTCGCGCCGTAAATTCTCCGCCGCCGAATTTTTTTGAATAGTTTTATCGTTATTCATCGGCGGTTATTTTATGCGCGGGTCAATGAGCGGATAAATAATATCCGTCAAAAAATTCATCGCGGCGACGGTGATGGAAATCAGCAGAAAAAGTCCCATCAAAACCGGGTAATCACGCGCTGCCAAGACCTCCAGCATCAATCTGCCCAAACCCGGGTAAGCGAAAACCGTTTCGGTCAAAACCGCGCCGCTCAAGAGCATTCCCAAGTCGCTGCCGACGATGGTGACGACCGGCAGCAGCGCGTTGCGAAGCGCGTGTCCGTATAAAATTTTGCGCTCGGAAACGCCTTTGGCGCGTGCCGTCGTGATGTAATTTTCGCTTAAAACATTCAGCATATTGGTTCGCGTCAAGCGCATAATTTGCGCGATTTGCACGATTCCGAGCGTTAGCGCAGGGAGCGCGAGATGCGCCAGCACATCGAGAAAATAATCAATTCCCGACAACTCCCGATTTGCCGAAACAAACCCCTGCGCCGGAAATAATCCGAGATAAAGCGCGAAAAAAAGCAGCAGAATGTGTCCGATTGAAAACGAAGGGAACGAATGTCCGAGCAGCGCGAACGTATTGAAAAGGCGGTCGTAAAACGAGTTTTCGCGCCGCGCCGCTTCGACTCCGAGCAGAATTCCGCCAATGGATGCGATAAAAAGCGCACTCAAAACCAGCAGCAGAGTTGCCGGAAGACGCGAAAAAATCACTGCCGAAACCGGCTGTTGATAAGTCAGCGAAAAGCCCAAATCGCCGTGCAGAACGCTTTCCAGATACACCCAAAGCTGCGTCGTCAAGGGTTGGTCTAAGCCGAATTTGACGCGAATTAATTGGTAGTAGGCTTCGTCGCCGCTCTGTCCGGCGAGATAATAAACCGGATCGCCGGGAGCGAGATGAATCAAAAAAAAATTGATAACGATCAGCAGCAGAATGAGAATCAGCGACTGAACCGCGCGCCTGATGAAAAGTCGTTTGAAGATGCGCGAAAAAGGAATTTTACTGATTTGTCTTCGCGTCATTCTTCTTCAAACACCGGCACAGACAGATTCGATCTTTAGTGAACGTGCGGGGCGGCGAAATGTTTGCATTGAGCATCGGAATCGGGATCATTACAGTCGCAGTCGGGGTCGTTGCATTCGTAATGACCGGGTTTGAGCATTCCGTCGAATTCGTCGGCAAACCTGCGACCGCCTTCTTTGACACCGGCGGCGGTCAGTTCGTAAAAATCGGAGATGTCAAAGTTGACTAAATCTTTTTTTGCCAACTCGGACAAATTAGCGACCAGAATTTCATCCGCCGCGTCAAGAAATTTCTTTAATTGGGTGACGGTGATTTGTTCGCCGAAACCTTCGCCGCGCATCCAATACATCAACTGCAAAATTTCGTCCTGCCAAAAAATAGACGGCTCTATTTTATTGGTCAACAACTCAATAATACGTTCCGGCACTCTTTAGAACCTCCTCCGTGATGGCGACTTTGACAACATTATCTTGTATTTTCATCGGCAAAAATTCAAGCCGTAATTCGGCATCGCTCAGACAGCGACCTTTTTGCCGCACGTCGAATTGAAGTTTGTGACAGGGACAAGTCAAAATCCCGCCTTCTAAAATGCTTTCTTCAAGCGACCATTTGCCTTCGGCACAGGCGTTTTGAAAAGCGTAAATCGTGCCGGCGACATTGCACAAAAGCAGATTGATGCCGCCCAATTCCACGACGCGCAAACTGTTGTCGGGAACTTGATCGGCGTGAATAATCGGCATATAAAACTGCTTCGCCGAATCGTCTTCGACCGGACGCAGCGGCAGAATCTGCACCAGTTTCGGCGGTCGCGCCGGGGCGATGGTGTCTTCGTATTCGACGTTGAGCAAATCCGGCGTGTGTTCGTGCAGAGCGTGTTCGATTTCAGCTTTCAAAAGCGTCGTCGAAACATTCGCCGTTGCCGCGCCGCCGAGCAGTTTCAAACGAGCGACCGAATTTTTCACCTCGACGAGTTCGACATCCGCGCCGTAACTTTTTAATTGTTTACGGGCGAATTCGAGCGCGTTTTCAATGCGCGTTTCAAGCGGCTGCGCCATCAAATCGTGAACCATCAACACGGCTTGCACGAGTTCGTCGTCGTTCATTACCTGTAAGATTTCGTCGCCCGCCGTTTGCGCGGAAATTATCTCGACGATGCGCTGCAACGCGCCGTGATGTAAATCGAGCAAGGTATAAACCAGTGCGCGAACGTGGTTGCGAACCGCTTCTTCCGGGTGCTGTTCGATTGATTCGAGCAGTATGTTTAATTGGTCGAAGGCGGTCGTTTCCTCTTCAATTTCGCTCGCTGCTTCACTCATTAGTTATTTCTCCAACTCACCGATTCCGCTTTCGCTCGGACAATTTCGCTGAACTCGTCAAAACGCGCCGTAATTTCCGGGCTGCATTCAAAACCGATTTCCGAAGTCACGGGTTCGAGGTCAAGCACGACGACTTCCGGCGGCAGAGCTTTGAAATACTGCAAAATCATCATCAAATTATCCAGGCTGATAATTCCCGTCACCGATTCGGCGACGCATTCCTGCACGACCGTTTCGTCAAGCGGCGCAAACTCCCAATCAGAAACGTCCAGCGTTCCGGGCGCACGTCCCGTCCGTTCCGCCGCCGAAACAAAAACCACGCGGTCATATTTGCCGGGGTAATCCTCAAACCATTGCAGCACGGCAATCGCCCCGAAACTCAAATTTTCGAGGTCGAAATTTTCCGCCCATTTTTGCTGTTTCAAATGCGGCAGCAACACTTGTCCGAAAGACAAATCCTTTAAATTCGGATGCCCGACTCCGGCGATTAAAACTTTCACGATTTTTATTTTAACTTTAATAAAATGCCAAGACACAATCTAATTTAATAATTTGTGTCCTGGCGATTTAAAGTTTAGTTTTACTCGAACAATTTATCCGTCAACGCCACAGGCGCAGGTGTTGATTTCTCTGACGACTTTATGTTCTCCGGCGTAGATGTGTGTCGTGCAGGGCATACACGGATCAAAACTTCGCAAAGTTCTAAGCAGATCAATGCCCTTATAATTTTCTTTTTTGTCGTATTCTTCGAGAATCGGCGTGTTCAAAACCGCTTCTTCATACGGACCGGGCTTATCCCACGCATCCATCGGCGAAGCGTTGATCGTCGAAGGCGTGATGATTTGATAATTGGTGACCAAACCTTTGTCGAGTTCCATATGGTGCGAGAGAAATCCGCGTCCCGCGCCCCAGAAACCGACTCCGATGCGGTTTGATTTCGGAATCTCGAAATTGGTGCTGACTTTGGTTTCGCCTCTTTTCAACAGGTCGAGACCTTTCAGCCAATCGTTCATCGCTACCATCGCCGTGAACGCTACGCCGTAAGCGCGGGCTTTGTTGCGCTCGAAAGTGTTCCACTCGGTCGGGATTTTCCATTCGATATTCATCTCCGGTTTCGCCGATTTCGGCAGACGAATTTTCAAACTTCTGCCGGTTGATTCGATAAACGGATTCGGGCGAATCTTCTGCGCGGCGGCGGTGTTCCAGACGCGGGCGTAGGAACCGGCTTCAAAAACCTGCCGATCCCACCGCGGAGATGTTGCCCAGGTGTATTTTTCGCGCCAATTTTGTCCCGACGGACGCGGCAGAGTTTCTTTATTCCAAGGATGATACGGCGAAAGCGGCGCGCCGTTCGGGTCGGTCGGATATTTCATTCCGCCGCCGTTGCCGTCCGTCCATTTTTCGTAAAACGAATGTTCGATAAATTCTTCGATGCCGAGATTGATGCTCTGCAAATCGGTCGTCACCAGTTCGCCGCCGATGACCGCGCCGGGCGTTGACCAGCGATTACTGCCCCATTTGTTGCAGTTTTCATAAGTCGCGTCGTAAACGTCCGGGTCATCCCAAATTCCGAAATCAACCATATTCGCCGCCCGCATTCCGTTTTTTCGGTATTCGGGATTGGCATCGTAGAAAAATTCGGTCAGATCGTCCCAGATGGTCACGACTTTTTTCGCGTAATCGAAAAACTGGTGCAGGCGCGTGTAAATTTCGTTAAAAGTCTGCAAAGTCACGGTCGTGCTGACTCCGCCGGGAACGAGCGTTTCGGGATGCGGATATTTGCCGCCGATGACGACATACGCTTCACGCGCTACCCGCGTCATATGCAGAGCTTCGAGATACAAAGTGCCGGAGAGCGGATTCATATCCGTCATCAAATCGGCAATCGTTGTGTAGCCGTGATGTTCGGCGTTGCGAGCCGGAGTTTTCAACGCTCTTTCCCACAAGCTCGGAGTCGTCGCTTTAACGATCAACTCGGAATAATCAGGTCCGGCGAGCAGAAAAAGATGCAGCGGATTGTCATATAAAAACTCAAGCGAGAGCATTAAGTTTCGGACGATAATGCCGAGCGGCGGCGGCGTGATGCCGAAAGCCATCTCAATTCCCAAAGCGGCGCACGACGAATGAACGCCGCCGCACACGCCGCAGGCGCGGCTCGTGATAAAAATCGCGTCTCGCGGATCGCGCCCCTGCATAATAATTTCGTAGCCGCGAAATAGCGTTGCCATCGAACGCGCTTCGATAAATTTGCCTTTTTCCAAATCCGCCACGCCGTGAAAGGCGAGTGCGCCGGCGATGCGCGTTACCGGATCGAAATCAACGTCTTTGATATAGCCGTTTCGCGCCAGCAGTTCGCGCACCGTGTCATACGGCATTTGCGTGACTTCGCCGACCGAAGTAATCTGGTTTTTAGTCGAATACGGATCGCGAATGCCGCCCTTCAAGAAAGCCTTGCCTTGCTCGTCAAATTCGATTGGTAGATTTTTGAAGCACATAATTTTTTATCAGTGAACAGTTGTCAGTTATCAGTTACCAGTTAGTAATGAGCGATTACAGGTAAACAGTTAATAGTGAACATTCAAAATTGATTTTTTTTGATAACTGTTCACTATTCTAAACTTCCGGCGTATGAAAGCCTTTTGCTTTCAGCGATTCTTTTGATACGACATCGCCGGGGCGCGTCGAGCCGCTATACTGCATTTTTTGGTAAAGATAGTGCATCGCCTTATTCACGAGCGACGGTTTTTGAAACGCGCCCCAACTGCTCGGAACTTCGCCCAACTCTTCCCAGCGCGGCTCCATATTCTGATATTTCATCGTCATTCGCCGAAGCCTGCGAATGACCGCGCCGTAAGTCCTAACGGCGTTGCTCGATACATTTGAACCCGGCGGCATTTTGTAAAACGGCGCGAATTTATCGGGGAAACCGGGCATCGTGCAGCCGATGCACACGCCGCCCGTGTTCATACAGCCGCCCATATGATTAATCGCGCCGCGCGAAGTGATGTTGCACTGCACGACCGGACCCCAGCAGCCGATTTCCACCAGACATTCTTTCTGCCCGTATTCGGTCGCAAAACTTCCCTCTTCATAATAGCCGCCGCGCACGCATTTGGTATGCACCGTGTCGCTGAAAAGCCAGGCGGGACGACCGAGCGTGTCGAATTCCGGCAGCGGTCCGATGCCTTGCAGAAACAAGAGAACCATTGCCACTGTTTCGGTAAAATTATCGCCGACCGGCGCACAGCCCGGAATGTTGATAATCGGCAAACCGGCGGTTCCGCGATAATCTTTGCCTAAGAAATCCATCACGCTCATCGAGTTCGTCGGATTTCCGGCGGCGGCGGGAATGCCGCCCCACGTCGCGCACGTTCCGACCGCGATGACCGCCGCCGCGCCCGGCGCGAGCCGTTTGAGCCATTCGGTCGAAGGAATCGGACGATGCTTGTCGCCGCCCAAATGTTCCGCGCCGAGTGCCGAAAAATAACCGCCCGTCGCCCACGCAATTGATTCGTCGGCGATTGAGCCTTCGCAGCAAATAACGTAAGGCGCGTCGAGTTCGCCACGTTCGGCTTTGTAAAAATTCGCCATAAACGCATCGCCCGCTTCGATTGATAGAACCGGATGATGCAGAATTACCTGCGGCACACCGGTAACTGTTCCGAGCAGCAAATTTTCGAGCGGCGGCGAGGTTGCGCCCGCGACGGCGACCGTGCAGCCGTCGCAGCTCATCCCCGCGAGCCAGAAGACGTGAACCGTATCGAGTGGTCCGAACGACAATTCTTTCGGCTGCGGTTCGGGTTTAACCTGGCGGGCAACATTGGCATCAGTCGGATTTCCGGCAAGTGATTTCGGATCGTCTAACATAAATTTCTCCCTCAATCTAGCAATTCGGTTTAGATAAAATTTTTGATGCCGATGAGTTGTTCAGCGGCACCCGTTGCTGCAAAGTTTCGGCGAGTTTTGTAACTTCTTTGACGACTGACGATTCGGGATTGAAATCGTATAAACATTTGCCTTCCAAATCGGCTTGCGTCACTTCCGAGTCAAACGGAATTTTAGCGATAATCTCCAAATCGTTATTTCTGCAAAAATCCGTCACCGCCTTTTCATCTTCCGCGCTGCGATATTTATTGACGACGGCGTAAATATGATTAATGCCGAGGGCGCGGGCGAGCGGCAACGTTCTTCGAGCAGTTTCGAGCGAACGATAGTAAGGCTCAGTTACAATCAACATTACGTCAACGTGGCGCACCGTTCCGCGACTCAAATGCTCCAAAGAGGCTTCCATATCTATCAAGGTGATTTTATCGGCTTCCGAAACGATTTCTCCCATCAAACTGCGAACCGCAGCGTGCGCGGAGCAGAGTCAGCCCGCGCCGGCAGTTTCAACTTTTGTTCCGACTATCAGGCGAATTCCGTCAGCGGCGGGAATGCCGTGTAAAGCAGCGATATTCTCCACCGTATCTTTCAACACCATCCGCATTTTGCCGTCCGCGTCCTGAACTCTTTCGGTAATGCCGCCGCGCGGAATCGAATGAGTGTCTTCGAGCGTTTGCGCGTCCAGCCCTAAAGCCATTCCCAAATTCGGATTCGGGTCGCCGTCAATCGCCAAAACGGGAAAACCTTTTTTCGCAAAAACTCTTGCAAGCGTCGCCGAAATCGTCGTTTTACCCGAACCGCCTTTGCCGCTGATTCCGATTTTCATAATTTATTTTACGCCCAAAATTCCTGCTAAATTTCCCAAGTGTTTGTCCGCGCTCGTCAGTTCCGCGCCGACCACGCCGAAACCGTCGACGACGGGCGCGAGTGAACCGTTGATGCCTTCGATGCAGTCAGGCAGCGGCGAAGTTTCGGTTTCAATCGCCCGCACGCCGTAAGCGACTTTATCTAAACTCGCAGCGATGCCTTCGAGTGCCGACGCGATGTAGAATAATCCGATGCCGAGCGCGATTAATAAAACGGCGGCGACGGCGATACTTAAAATCGTTAAAAGCAAAACCGTATTCATTACTTTGCACCTCCGCCGACAAATGCAGAAACCGCCGCGAGTTTTTTATCAATCGCATCCGCGACATTCACAATCGGAGTCGCGCCCGCAATCAGCGCGGCGGCAACTTCGTTCGTCGCCGCCAGATTTTTTAACGCCGATGTGTTTCCGACGATCCCGACCGCCGCCGGCAGCGTTCTGTCCGCCAGTTCGTCAATTTTGCGGGCGGCTTTGACAACGCGAATCAGCAAATGAACATCAATCACCGTCACAATCAGGGCGACGACAATTCCGATCCACCAAACGATTTTTATTGTATTTTCAGTTTCGGGAGTCAGTTCGATTAAAAACATAAATCACCTCGCAAAATTTTTTATTTAGCCACCGCCACCGCGTCAAGCGTTTCCTGCAAGTGTTCATTCGCCGAAACAAAACTCGTTTCGGCAACCATCAAACCGCCCGCCAAGCCGCTCAAGGAACCGTTCAATTTTTCGATTCCGCCGTTCAGCGGCGCGGTGTTTTGCTCGACAACCTTTAATCCTTCGCTAATCGCGCCGAGCTTTTTCGCCACACTCATCAAAGTCGTCGCAATCGCAATTAACCCGATTGCCAGAGTCAGCACTAAAATCACGAAATAAGCAACCGTTACCCACGTCAGCAGTTCCATAATTTACGCTCCCTTAGGTACTAAAGCCTGTCCTAAATCGTCTAGTTTGAGGTTAATGTCTCCGGCGACTCCGGCGATTGATTGCGCGGTTTTGAGAATGTCTCCGGCGACGATGTTCGTATCTTTAAGCATCCAGATCGAAACCGTGTTGCCGGCGATTAATTTTCCGGCTTGCCAGATGTCTTTGACGTGATCGTCAATTTTGCGTGCGGTTAAAACAATCGCTATCAAAAGCGCGGCGACAATCAAAACTACAACCGTCGCGGCAATCAGCGAATAAGTCCAAATCGTCATCGAATCCATTGTTATTCCTCCAAAAATTGTATGTAAAAGAAAGCAACCCGGACCTTTTTTGTTACCATTGCCAACTAATTGACAGGTTCCGGGTTTTGCGATGCGTATTTAGAAAGCGTAAACAGGCTCCGCCGCAACTCGCATCCATCGGCGGTTAGCGTATATTCGACGCGCGGCGGCGTTTCCGAATAAGTTTGACGGTTAATCAGTCCGGCTCGTTCGAGTTCCGCCAGCCGAATCGTCAATGTCGAAGAACTTATATCGTCCATCACGCTTTTCAAATTGTTAAAGCGAATTGTCGGCTGTTCGCCGATCACGGTCAGTAAGCGAAACGCGTATTTGCGCCCGATAATCTGCACTAAACCGGTCGCCGGACACATACATTCATTGGCAACACTCGGTAGATTATCGTTGCATCCGCAACTGTTTTCTGGCGGCAAACTTAAAATCGGCAGATTCATCGGTTTTCCCTTTGAATACAAAAAGATGCTGGCTTATTTCTAATCGAATTTTAAACAACCCAAATCTAACATTTTTTCTAAATAAAAGCACGAATATTATAGTTTTTCATCAAATTTACTCGGTATTTTTCGGTCTGCAAAATACAAATAATTTGACAAACCTAATCTAAAGCGTTATCACAATTGAATACTTCGATTTATCGAACTCAAGTTCAAAAATTCGATCCAGAAAATTACCCGGTCGTATTTCGTTGGTTTTATCCAGAAGTTCGGAAACTTAAAAATTATATGAAAAAGAATTTGTCATTTGCCGTTTTAACGGTTTCAGTATTGGTGCTTCTCGGTTTCGCCGCTCCGCTCTCGATTTACGCGCAAACCGCGACGGCGACGCTCGTCGGACGCACGATTGATGAAACGGAGGCGGCTTTGCCGAACGTGAAAATCACGCTCACGCAAGCTGCGACCGGACAAACGCGCACGGTGACGAGCGACGATTCGGGCAATTACGTTTTTCTGCTGTTGCCGGCGGGCAAATATCAATTATCGGCAGAACTCGCCGGATTTCAAAAATTGGTGCGCGGCGAATTTGAATTGCAGGTTGACCAGCGGGCGAGTCTCGATTTACCGCTAAAAGCCGGACAAATTACCGAAACGGTCGAGATCAAGAACGAAGGTTTGATTCTGCAAACCGAATCGGCATCAATCGGCACGGTCATTGATCAGGCGAAAATCGTTCGTTTGCCGCTCAACGGGCGCGAATTTCAACAGCTTGCGCTGCTCGTTCCCGGCGCGTCTCCGGCGGCGCAAGGTTCGTCGCTGTCGTTTCGCGGCGGCTTTAACGTCGGAGGCGCGCGCGAATCGGCGAATCAATTTCTGCTTGACGGCGTGGACGACAACAACTCGTCGGCGAATCAATTCGTGTTTCGCCCTTCAATTGATATGATTCAGGAATTCAAGGTGCAGACCAACAGCTATTCCGCCGAATTCGGGCGCGGCGCGGGCGCACAGGTCAACATCATCACCAAATCCGGCACGAACGGTTATCACGGCAACGCTTTCGAGTTTTTGCGAAATTCGGCGTTCGACGCGAAAAACTTTTTTGATTTGCCGACCACTTCGCCGTCATTCAAACGCAATCAATTCGGCGCAACCTTCGGCGGACCGCTGCCGTTTCTGCATTTCGGCGAAGGCGGGCGCGTCTTTGATTCGGGTAAAAACCGCACGTTTTTCTTTTTGAGCTACGAAGGCTTACGACTGCGACAAGGCGTAACGCGCTCGGCTGCCGTTCCGACGGCGCAGTTTATCAACGGCGATTTTTCGTCGCTGCTAAATCTGCCGACACCGATTCGGATTTTAGACCCGGTAACACGCCAGCCGTTTGCGGGCAATATCATTCCGGCGAACAGAATCAATGCCATCGGTCAAGCCATCGCCCGCCGATTTCCTGCGCCTAACAATGCGTCCGATCCGGTACGAAATTTAGTTTCGACGCTTTCGCGCCCGCAGGATGCCGACCAGATTTCCGTCCGTATTGACCACCGGATTTCAGAAAAAGCGAATATCTTTTTTCGTTACAGCGTCAACAAAGACCAGCAGATTGACGTTTTTGACACGCTCGTCGGCACGATCAACACCAATCTGCCGGGTTTTGGGCGCAACGATAATCAACTTACCAAGAGTCTGGCGTTCAGCTACACGCAGATTATCAATTCGCGGACGGTCAACGAATTTCGGTTCGGATACAATTTTTTAAAGCAGATTCGCGCTCCCGAAAACAAAGTTGATGCGGTCAGCGCATTGGGACTGACCGGGCTTTCGAGTGACCCGCGAACTTTCGGTCTTCCCGCCTTTCGCGTGACCGGTTTCGACTCGCTCGGCGACAACGTGCAGTTGCCGCAGGAGCGCACCGACCCGACTTATCAATTTATTGACAACATCACTTTGCAGCGCGGCGCACATACCATCAAAGCCGGTTTGGATTTGCGCCCGTTTCGGTCGAATAATTTTAATCCAGGATCGTCGCGCGGCGATTTTCGATTTACCGGACTCTACACGAATTACGGATTGGCTGATTTATTACTCGGTTTAGTCGCGCAGGATACGGTCGGTGTCGGCAACGCCGAGCGCGTTCGTTTGCAAAAGTCATACAGCTTTTATGTGCAGGACGATTGGAAGGTCAATCGCCGCCTGACGTTCAATCTCGGTCTGCGGTATGAACTGAATCCGCCGCTCACCGAACTGAACAATCTGCTCTCGAATTTCGACGTGGCGACCAGAACGATCATCATCGCCGGTCAAAACGGTTTGGGCAGCAATGTTTACAACGCGGACAAAAATAATTTTGCGCCGCGCGTCGGTTTCGCGTGGCAGCCGTTTGATCGGAAAACAGTCATTCGCGGCGGCTATGGAATCTATTACGATTTGCCGATTGTCGGCAATGAACTCGGCGGAATTTACGGCAACCCGCCGTTTCGCAGCACCAGCACTTTTAACGGCAGTCTGACCGCCCCGATTAGTTTGAACAATCCGTTTCCGGCGCAACAGCAGGGAGCCGCGACGCTTTCGCCGACCGGCGTTCAGCGCAATTTGCAAACGAGCTATTTGCAGAATTTTAGCCTCGGCATTCAGCGCGAAATTTTCAAAGATACGGTCGTCGAAGTCGCCTACGTCGGCAATAAAGGAACGAATCTGATTCGCAACCGCAACATTAATCAAGCCGTCTTGGGCACGGGTTCGATTGCTTCGCGCCGCCCGTTTGCCGGTTTCGGTAACATTGCCTACCGCGAATCTTCCGCCAGTTCGACTTACCACTCGCTCCAAGCGCGGGCGGAAAAACGCTTCGCTCAGGGCTTTACGTTTCTCGCCTCATACACTTTTTCCAAAGCGATTGACGATTCATCCGGCGTTCCGGGCAGCACGGCAAACAGCAACAGTCCGCAGAACAGTTTCAATTTACGAGCCGAGCGCGGATTATCCGAATTCGACGTGCGCCACCGTTTTGTAGCGAGTTTCGTTTACGAGTTGCCGTTCGGCAAAAGAAGGTCTTTCCTGCAAGACGGTATTGCGGGTCAAATCTTCGGTAATTTTGAAATCTCCGGCATCGTTGCCGCGCAGACAGGACGACCGTTTACACCGCGCATCAGTTCAGACCGCAGCAGCACCGGACAATTGCAAGACCGCCCGAATGTCGTCGGCAACCCGCGCCTCGACAATCCCGACCCGCAGTTATGGTTTAACACCGCCGCCTTCGCCATTGCACCGGCGGGAACTTTCGGCAATGCCGGACGCAACATTTTAACCGGACCCGGCTACAACAATACCGATGTAGCCGTCGTCAAACGCATCGGTTTCGGCGAAGTTCGCAATTTGGAATTACGCGCCGAATTTTTTAATTTGTTCAACCGCCCAAACTTTGATTTGCCAAACGCCGTCGCCGATTCAGCCCAATTCGGACGCATCTTCTCGGCAGGACCGGCACGGCAAATTCAGTTCGGCATCAAGTTCGCATTTTAGAAGAGAATAAAAAATATTTCGCCCACGAAATACACGAACGACACGAAATAAAGAACAAAGAAAGTTTTATCTTCTTTTTTTGTTTTTATTTCGTCTGTGTCGCGGAGCGGCTGGGCAATTTCTTTGCTTCAATTATTCGCCCGCTGAATCAACAAATGCGCGGCAGTTGTTCGCCAAGCTGCAAATCAACGACGCGCGTTCCGCCGATGCCGGTTTTCACCACGACCATTCCGGCGTGTTCCGAGACAACTTCGCCGATAATTTCCGCTTTTTCGCCGTATTCATTCTGACGCATTTTTTCAAGCATTTCGTCGGCGAATT
This sequence comes from Pyrinomonadaceae bacterium, assembly GCA_043768465.1. Lineage (GTDB taxonomy): Bacteria > Acidobacteriota > Blastocatellia > Pyrinomonadales > Pyrinomonadaceae. The sequence goes on along the minus strand of JAYVKL010000259.1, from coordinate 40 downwards.
CACGTGCCAGAATCGCCACGAGTTTGCCTTCGTTGGCAAC